>JBBJOK010000070.1:0-11385 GCA_037721545.1 Chitinophagaceae bacterium | reverse complement strand
TTATAACTCTTACCCATTTTTTTTCCTCCAATGGTTATCATGTTATTGTGTAGCCAATACTTAGCAGGGGTTTGATGATTGCAGATAGTACTTTGTGCAATCTCACTTTCATGGTGGGGAAACAGAAGGTCCATTCCGCCTCCATGGATGTCGAATTCAGCCCCTAAATATTTTGTTGCCATAGCAGAACATTCAATATGCCATCCCGGAAAACCATCACCCCAAGGGCTTTTCCATCTCATAATATGCTGCGGCGGGGCGGATTTCCATAATGCAAAATCTGCTTTATCTCTTTTTTCTTCTTGCCCATCAAGTTCTCTAGTCGTCTCAAGAAGATCCTCTATTACTCTCCCGCTCAATTTACCGTAATCATAATTAGATGCATATTTTTTAATATCAAAATAAACGGAGCCATTTGCAACATAACCATATCCTGCTTCAATTATTTTTTCAATCATATTTATTTGCTCAACAATATGCCCGGTTGCTGTTGGTTCAATATTAGGATCAAGTGTATTAAATTCTTTCATTGCCCAATGAAAAAGGTTGGTGTATTTGTGCACCAGTTCCATAGGCTCAATTTTTTCAAGCAATGCTTTTTTAGATATTTTGTCCTCTGCTTCTCTGCCTTCTTCTTCAAAATGCCCGGCATCAGTTATGTTACGTACATAACGCACTTTGTACCCCAGGTGTAGCAAATACCTGTTCACTATATCAAATGTTATGTATGGCCTTGCATGCCCTAAATGACTTTCCCCACTTACGGTGGGGCCACATACATACATACCCACATGGCCTCTTGTTATTGAGATAAACTCTTCTTTTTTCCTTGTTAAGGAATTATATACGGTAAGAGGCATATTGTAAAATTAGAAATAAGAAATCTTAAATAAAAAATAAGAAAGAATTAGATGCTAAAGCAACAACAACATGTACAGGTGTGATATGGGAAGAGGTAAGACATCCTTTCAAAGATATAATTTTATTTATTAATCTTAATATCCGCAACTATTGCAAAGTGATCGCTGAATTTTGGGGGTATCCTTATAAATTGTTCAATTGTAAATTTTTTATCAGTGAAAATATTATCAATCCGTAAGGTGGGGGAAATACCTGAATAAGTTCTTCCAAAGCCTATTCCTTTTTCTACAAAAGCATTTTGCAATCCATCGCCAATTTTACTATAGGCATATGAGTTAGGCACATCATTAAAATCACCGCAAACAATTACAGGATATGGGCTTTTATCAATTTCTTCTTTAACCCTGTTTGATTGTGTATACCGTTTTATGAATCCCCATTTTAATTTACTAACAATAGTTCTTGATTCAGCAATTGCTGTATCCCGATTCGTGATTGGGTTATCAATATATTTTAAGTTGTTCTCTGACAGGCTTAGTGATTGCAAATGAATATTAAATATTCTTACCGTATCGGTATTAACTACTATATCAATATATTGAAAGATGGAATTATAATCATGAGGTGGGGAGCTGATTGTTTTTTTATTTATTATCGGGTATTTAGAGAAGATAATTATCCCAAAATGATGCACGGGATCAAAATTATATGCATTTTCATACGAATAATAATAATTGGAAAATTGTAATGTTCTTTTAAAATCTCCAAGATAATTAATTGCCTTATCGTCATCCCCGCCAACCATTTCCTGGATACACGCAATATCAGGCTGATAGTCCTTTATCAAATTCATCATTTGTTCTTTTCTATCAGGATGTGTTTTGTACTCCAGGATATTAAAATATTTTACATTCCAATCCATAACGCGAAGGCTATTTACATTTTTTTCCTTTTTAAATTCTTCAGATAAATGAAAGGGAAAAATATTCTTTACGGCTTGCCAGCAAAAAGCGATTGCCAATAATGATATCAGCATCCATACTTTTTTGGCAAAAAGCCAGCAGACAAAAAAGATTATAAGAGCGAGTAAAATATAAGGAAGGCTTAAGGTAAGTAAGCCAATGAACCACCATTTTTCAGGATTAAAAACTTTTGCATAATTACCCAATACAAAAGTTATAGCAATAACAATATTGCAGATTATGAAAAAAGTTTTGGTAAACCTTCTAAAAAAGGGTTTTGCCATTAGCAATAGGCCTCATTTAGTGAATGGTATTGAATATCCACGGAGTTTAAAATTTAGAGATCAGATTCTCCGGCTCTTTTTAAAATATTTTTTTCTTCGTCAGTCAATAAATGATAACCCCGCTGATTTATTTTATCAAGTATATCATCAATCCTTTGCTGGGTTATATTTGATTTTTTAGTAAATGGCTTTTGATTTCCTGCTTTATAAAAAACCTTTTCTTTAATTCTTGTCTTTGAGGATATAACCTTTTTATTGGGATTAAAAATATTAATAAACCAATCATATACATTATTCAACCATAAGCTCCAATCGCTTCCTTTTCGTAAACTAAATACAAACATAAACCCTATAAATGCCCCTGCAAGGTGTGAAATATTATAAGCGGCACTGGCACCTGAAATTCCTGCAAAGTCAATAATAACATATAATAAAGTAAGTACCCAAATAGGTATGCCACCATTAAGCATTTTAAAAAAACGATAATCAGGGGCTAATGCTGTTGTGGCTACAGCAATTGCCATTGTAGCAGCATTAGCACCATGCAAAAATGAAAAACTTATACCCGGTTTTAATGATGGAATTAAATAATTAGCAGCAACAAATGCAACAGCACCTGCTATTCCTCCATATAAATATATTGGTATTAATTTACGATTACCGGCAATGCTTTGTAAAATTGAACCAAAAGCCCACAACCAAAGCATATTGGTTATTACTGAAATCACACCTGTGTGCGTAAACATGTAGGAAAACAATGTCCAGGGCTTTTGTACTAATGCAGCAAGAGAAGCAGGCAGTAAAAACAAGGGTAAAATATTGGTTTCAAAACTACCAGGGGTAGATTGTATAATATAATAAATGATCTGAATAAACCACACAGTAATAAAAAAAATGGCATTAATGCTGATCAATGTCATTAATGCATTTCCATCTGCACCCATGGCAATTTTCAGCTTCCGATAACCATTATTTCTTTCAGATTCACCCATAATTTTCCAATAGATATAAAGTTACATCAAACTGCCACCAGTATGATTGAAGAAAGTTAAGTTTTTAGTAAAAAGTTTTGTTATTGGTTTTACCCCATATAATAACAAGTATAAAACCCATAACCATACCTCCGAGATGAGCAAAGTGTGCAATGTTATCTGCCGGTCCCGGATGCAGGCCACCAAACAAATCGATAGCTGCATATATGGCAACCATAAATTTTGCTTTTATAGGAAAAGGGAAAGGGAGAATATAAAATTTTGTATCTGGAAATAAATATGCAAATGCTGCAAGTAAACCCATGATAGCCCCCGAAGCTCCTACCGCTAAACCATTAATATCCATAGTAAACATTTGAGCCAAGCCTGCTGCTAAGCCGCATACAAAATAAAAGATCAAAAATTTCTTTGGCCCCCAAACTCTCTCCAGCACAACACCAAACATCCACAGAGCATACATATTAAATAGTATATGAAAAAATGATGTGGGTGAATGAGCAAACATGTGTGTAACTAACTGGTACGGCTTAAAAGCTTCGCTTTGATAAGAATAGAGAGCGATATAATTGGTAAGCCCCATGTTTTTATCCATTACCATTTGTGCTACATATACTAAAGCATTTATGATGAGGAGGTTTAAAACTATTGGTGACATTTTTTCATTAGAAGTTCCAAATTGAGCCATTGATATAGATTATTTAAAGTGCAATTTCGGAATAGTAAATGGATTTATTAAATTTGCTTGAGTGAAGGTTAAAGAGATCATCAAAATAATTGAGAAAGATGGATGGTATCTTGTTCGCCAAAAGGGAAGTCACAAACAATACAAACACAAAAATAAAAAAGGATTGGTAACAATATCGGGGCACAAACTTTCTGATGATATTGCATACGGAACTTTAAACAGTATATTAAAACAAGCTGAAATAAAATTATGACTAGATATTTGGTTGTTTATGAAAGGACGAATACGGGCTACAGTGCATATGTACCTGACCTTCCGGGATGTATTGCTACAGCATCTACGAAAAAATCTATCGAAAAAAATATTTATGAATCAATCCTATATCATTTAGATGGATTAAAAGATGAAGGACTGGCAATTCCACAATCAAAATCAGAATCTGAAGTTTTGGTATTTGCTTAATTACTTCAATCTCAATAGCACTGCGCATTCAATATGATGAGTATGCGGAAACATATCCAGGGGCTGTATTTTCTCAACAATATACTTTTCGCTTAAAAGATTTATATCTCTTGCCTGGGTGGCAACATTACAGCTTACATACACAATTTTAGAGGCGGCAATTTCCAATAACTTGGTAATCAATTTATCATGCATACCCGCCCTTGGGGGATCCGTTATGATCACATCCGGTTTACCATGCTCAGCAAAAAAATCTTCCGTACAAATGTCAATCACATCCCCGGCAAAAAAGTGACCATGCTCAATATTATTTAATAAAGCGTTTTCTTTTGCATCATTAATTGATTCTTCAATTACATCTACCCCAATTATTTTTTTTGATTGCCTGCTCAAAAATATACCGATGCTGCCTGTACCACAATAAAGATCATACACAATTTCATTGCCGGTAAGGGAAGCAAAATTTTTAGCAACCTCATACAATTTTTCCGCCTGCTTTGTGTTGGTTTGAAAAAAAGATTTTGGAGATAATTTAAATTGAAATTCGCCCAGCTTTTCTGTTATATAACCTTTACCAAAATACACTTGAGGATCCAAATCGTAAATACTGTCGTTCCATTTTGGATTGATGGTGTAAAGCAATGTGGTGATTGACGGTATTTTTTCTAAAATAAAATTTAGTGTTTTTTTTATCTCAACAGTATCATCATAACCAAATATCACGTTTATCATTAATTCTCCTGTTGTGCAATACCGAATAATAATGTTTCGTAGAAAGCCGGTATGGTCTCTAATGTCATAATAAGCAAGATTGTTTTCAATTGCATATGCTCGAATGGTATTGCGGATAAGATTGTTAATGTCATCCATTAACCAACATTCCTTAATGTCAATTATTTTATCAAAAATGGCAGGGGCATGGTAACCCAGTGCATTCTGTTGGGGAATTTTTTCTGACTTATTAATTTCTTCGCTGGTGAGATAGCGTTTGTTACTGAATGTAAATTCTAATTTATTGCGATAGTTAATAATATCATCAGAACCAATGATTGGTGAAATTTCCGGCAGATCAACCTTACCGATCCTTTTTAAAATTTGTTCTGTTTCCTGCTGTTTATATTGCAATTGCTTATCGTAGGGAAGCATCTGCCATTTGCATCCCCCGCATGTTCCAAAATGTATGCAAAAAGGTTTTATCCTTTCTTTAGAATACTCTGAAAAACTTATCGCTTTACCTTCCGCCCAGTCTTTTTTATTTTTTGTTATAAAAATATCGGCCACATCACCGGGCACTGCCCCATCAACAAATATCACTTTGCCTTCAACTCTGCCAAGTGATTTACCCACGGACGCATAATCTGTTATGGCCAGATCTTTTATTACAAATTTTTTTCTTTTCATCCTGAATTTGTACAAAGATGCACAAAGAATTAATTCCGGCTTAGGTTGCTCTCAGCCGTTGAAACTTTAGAGCAAAGTTTGATAAAATGTTAAGGATTATAAACTTCCTAAAGTTTTGGCTGCGTTTAAATATTTTTGCAATCATATGTCATTGAAAAGATATTCTAGTTTTCTAATTTTTTTACTGGTTTCATGCATAGCCAACGCTCAATATCAGGTAACGCTTCAAACGCCAAATTATAAGAGCGGACTGGCTTATCTGGCTTATTATTATGGAAAAAGTATGAATGTAGAAGATTCTGCATTTATAAATAATAAAGGCGTAGCAGTTTTTAAAAAGAATCAAAAATTACCACCCGGAATTTATTCAATAGTTTTTCCCGGTAAAAATAAACTACTGGATTTTTTAGTTGATAAAGAACAAAATATTACAATTAAAGCCGATACAGCAGATCTTGTAAATAAAACTATAATTGGCGGATCAAAAGAAAATATTCTTTTTCACCAATATCAAAAATTTATTTCAATTAAAGGAAAACAATTGCAGGCAGCCAAGCAGGCTTTTATCAACAGTAAAACCAAAGTTGATTCTACCTTACATCAATCCGATTATCTGAAATTAAATAATGAACTCAATCAATACCGGCAAAATATTATAAACCGGCATTCTACATCAATGCTCGCTACTTTATTTAAAAGTATGAAAGAGCCCGGGGTTTCCATTGCAAACCCTGTTACAAAAGAAGATTCAGTTTCAAACTATAATTTTTATAAAAAACATTATTGGGATGGGGTAAATTTTATGGATGACAGGATAATTCGTACTCCATTTTTTCTTCCAAAAGTTGAAAGATATTTTAGAGATATTTTGGTTCCTTCTTCTGATACCATAATTAAAGAAGCAGATTATTTATTGCTGCTGGCCCGAACCAATACCGAAATGTTTAAATTTTTATTGAATTGGCTAACGGATGAATACATTTATCCGAAATATATGGGGCAGGATGCGGTTTTTGTTCATTTATTTGAAAAATACCACGCAAAAGGAATTTCAAAATGGCTTAATGAAAAACAATTAACAGCAATATCTAATAGAGCCTACATGGTGATGTCTAATTTAATTGGGGAAAAGGCCCCAGACCTTGATATGGTTAACAGTACGGGAAATCCAACTCCACTTACCAGTGTAAACGCACAGTACACAGTCATTTGTTTTTGGGATCCAACTTGTGGTCACTGCCGCGAAGAAATTCCCAGGCTTGATTCTTTATACCAGGCAAAATGGAAATTACAAGGAGTAAAAATTTATGGCGTATTAAGTGAGAATGAAAAAGAAAAATGGTTGCAGTTTATAAAAGAAAATAATTTGAAAGACTGGATTCATGTTTATCAAACTGAAGAAACAAAAAAAGCTATTGCAGCATCGCAAAGAGCCGGTTATAAGCAGCTATATGATATTACTCAAACGCCCATACTTTATTTGTTAGATAAAGACAAACGAATAATAGCAAAAAAATTAACCCTACAGCAAATGAATGATGTGATTGAAGCCAGGTTAAAAAATACTCCCAAATAATTAAAAGGATCTATACAAGTTGCTTTACTGTATTCACTATAACATGGGGCTTTCCTAAGGTATAATAATGAAGTACAGGCACACCAAATTTCTTTAGTTCTTTTGATTGCATAAGCAGCCACTCCGAACCTACAACCTCAACATCAGCATCGGTTTTGCATTTTAATATTTCATTACTTAATTCGGTTGGAATATCAACATAAAACGTTCTTGGCAGAACCGTTAATTGTTTTTTTGTAGTTATTGGTTTTAAGCCCGGAATGATCGGCACATTGATTCCGGCATCTTTACATGCTTTTACAAAAGCGAAATATTTTTTATTATCAAAAAACATTTGGGTAGTAACATATTCAGCGCCGGCGTCCACTTTTGCTTTTAAATATTTTAGATCGTCTTGCAGGTTGGGTGCTTCAAAATGTTTTTCGGGATATCCGGCAACCCCAATGCAGAACTTTGTTTTATAGCCATCCCGAATATCATCTTCCAAATAAATTCCATTGTTAAGATCTATGGCCTGTTTTAAAAGATCGATCGCAAATCGGTGACCGTGTGTTTCAGGTTCAAACAACGTTTCGTTTTTAGCGGCATCTCCACGAAGCACCAATACATTATCTATCCCTAGAAAAGCAAGATCAATTAATGCGTTTTCTGTTTCCTGTTTGCTAAAACCTCCGCATATCAAATGGGGTACAGCATCCACTTTATAATGATTCATTATGGCTGCACAAATCCCTACAGTACCCGGCCTTTTTCTTACTTCTACTTTATCAAATGTGCCATCAGCTTTTTTCTTAAAAACCTGTTCGCTTCTGTGATAGGTTACATTAATAAATGCCGGCTTAAATTCCATTAACGGATCAAGGTGATCGTATATAGAAGTAATCGTTTTACCCTTAAGCGGCGGTAATATTTCAAAAGATATAACCGTGTCCTTTCTTTCTTTTAAATGATCTGTAACTTTCATTCTGCTTATAAAATGTTTGCAAACATAGTTAAGTGCGGGTAAAACTCAAACTTGTTAAACTAAGCGTTATAAAGTCTACTTATATTATTTTTGTTGAAACACAATTTGTTTTGAGCCAAACCATTTACGCAAAGAGCCTTGTAAAACATTATGGAAAACGTGCTGTTGTAAATAATGTATCGTTTCATGTACAACAAGGGGAAATTGTAGGCTTGCTTGGGCCAAATGGTGCCGGTAAAACAACATCTTTTTACCAGGTTGTTGGGTTGATACGGCCTGATGAAGGAAACATTTTTTTAAATGATCTAAACATTACCAAACTACCCATGTATAAAAGGGCCAAGATGGGTATTGGATATTTACCCCAGGAAGCCAGTGTTTTTAGAAAGCTAAGTGTAGAGGATAATATTGCAGCGGTGTTGGAAATGAGTAAGTATAATAAAAAACAGCAAAAAGAAAAATTAGAATCACTGATTGATGAATTAAGATTAGGCCATGTGCGTAAAAGTAATGGAGATGTACTTAGCGGTGGGGAAAGAAGAAGAACTGAAATAGCAAGGGCGCTCGCTGTTGACCCAAAATTTATTTTATTAGATGAGCCGTTTGCGGGTATTGATCCTATAGCTGTTGAAGATATACAGTCCATAGTAAATAAATTAAAATTTAAGAATATTGGGATTCTAATCACAGACCACAACGTAAATGAAACTTTGTCTATTTGCGACAGAGCATATCTCCTGATTGAAGGAAAAATTTTTAAACATGGTACCGCTGAAGAGCTTGCAGATGATGAACAAGTTAGAAGATTATACCTGGGTAGAAATTTTGAATTAAAGCGAAAAGACTTTTTGCAGGCTTAGGAAACGTGAGATGTGAAACCTTAAAAAGAATGGTTCTTTAATTTCGCTACCTTTTTCTCGTTTGAAGGTTCACCTTTCACGAATAATATCTACTTTGCTTATCAATGAAGCTGCTTAGTCCTGCCATATCCCGTTTAGCCCGCTTAAGGTTGTGGCGTATTGAAAATTGGGTGAGTGACCCAATAGCTGCTCAACGTGAAGTTTTACAACATCTTATTACATCAGCACAATACACTGAATTTGGACGGAAATATAATTTTTCCAAATTATTTTCTATAAGAGATTACAAAAAAAATGTTCCAATTAACGAGTATGATGATATAAAGCATTATATCAAACGGATGATGGATGGTGAAGCAAACATTTTATGGAATACTCCGGTAAGCTGGTTTGCAAAAAGCAGCGGAACCACCTCTGACAAAAGTAAGTTTATCCCTATTAGCGATGAAAGCCTTAGTGATACTCATTTTAAAGCATCCAAAGACGTGCTTACAACCTATTACAAAAATTACCCGGAAAGTGATTTACTAACAGGAAAAAGTTTAGTTGTAGGGGGCAGCCACCAGGTTAACCAGGTAAATGATGATATTAATTATGGTGACCTCAGTGCGGTGCTTATGCAGAATACCCCTTTTTGGGGGCATTGGATTCGTACTCCGGAATTAAGTATTGCATTGCTTGATGAATGGGAAAATAAGATTGAGAAGCTTGCCCAGATCACAATGAATGAAAATGTGACTTCAATTGCAGGCGTTCCTACATGGACCATTGTTTTGATAAACAGAATTCTAGCGCTTTCGGGTAAACAATATTTAAAAGATGTTTGGCCAAACCTTGAACTGTACATACACGGAGGAGTTTCTTTTGTGCCTTACCGGGAACAATTGGATAGGTTAATAGGTAAACCAATAAATTATCTTGAAATATATAATGCAAGCGAAGGCTTTATTGCTGGGCAGGATAAGCTTGGGGAAGAAGGAATGCTTTTATTTACTGATCATGGAATTTTTTATGAGTTTATGCCAGTAGATGAATACGGAAAAGATGACCCACACACCATTGGTTTAAAAGATGTTGAACTTAATAAAAATTATGCGTTGGTAATAAGTACCAATGGAGGTTTGTGGAGATATTTAATAGGCGATACTGTTCAATTTACATCTTTACAACCTTACAAAATAAAAGTAACAGGCCGACTTAAACATTATATAAATGCATTTGGCGAAGAATTAATTGTTGACAATTCAGATAAGGCAATAGCCATAGCCTCGGAAAAAACAGAAGCTATTGTTACGGATTATACTGCCGCCCCTGTATTTTTTAGTGATAACAGTAATGGCGCACATGAATGGCTAATCGAATTTAATAAAGAGCCGGAAGACCTTGATAAGTTTACATATGAGTTAGACAATGCATTAAAATCAATTAACAGTGATTATGAAGCTAAGCGGCATAAAAATATTGCCCTTCGTATGCCTGTTGTTCATGCCCTAAAAAAAGGAACTTTTACTGAATGGTTACGAAGCAAAGGAAAACTTGGTGGTCAACATAAAGTACCAAGATTAAGCAATGAAAGAATATTAATTGAAGAGATAAAAACCATGATTAAATAATTTAGAATTACAGTTATGAAACTACTTGAAAATAAAATAGCCATTATAACAGGTGCCAGTCGTGGGATTGGCGAAGGCATTGCTTTAAAACTTGCAGAACATGGCGCCAATATAGCTTTTACGTATGTAAGCAGCGACGAAAAAGCAAAAGCGCTTGAAGAAAAATTACAAGGGTTTGGTATTAAAGCGAAAGCTTATAAAAGCAATGCTGCCATTTATGATTATTGTGAAGCAACTGTAAACGATATTATTAAAGATTTTGGCAGCATAGACATTTGCGTAAACAATGCAGGCATCTCAAAAGATAATTTATTGCTGCGTATGACGGCAGAGCAATGGGATGAAGTGATAACCACTAATTTGAAAAGCGTTTTCAATATGACCAAGCAGGTTATCAAACCTATGATGAAAGCGAGAAAAGGAAGTATAATAAATATGAGTTCAATTGTAGGGATGCGTGGAAATGCAGGTCAAAGCAGCTATGCCGCCAGCAAAGCTGGCATTATTGGCTTTACAAAATCAATTGCTGCAGAATTAGGAAGCCGCAATGTTAGATGCAATGCAATTGCGCCGGGTTTCGTAGAAACTGATATGACGAGTTATTTAAAGGACGGCGAAGGCGCTGATAAATATAAAGCCAACATCCCACTAGGTAGATTTGGAAGCGCTGAAGATATTGCAAATGCCACTTTGTTTTTAGCAAGCGATATGAGCAACTATATTAC
>JBBJOK010000003.1:0-38088 GCA_037721545.1 Chitinophagaceae bacterium | reverse complement strand
GATAACAATCCAGCGCTTCCACCGGACTATTTACGATGGGTTCATTTTCATTAAAAGAAGTATTTAGTAAGATAGGAATTCCGGTTTTCTTTCTAAAATTTTCAATCAAGGCATAATAACGAGGAGATATATCTTTATCAACTGATTGTAATCGGCCGGTGCCATCTACATGTGTAACCGCAGGTATCACACTTCTCTTTTCTTTTTTTATAAGAAATACTTTTTCCATAAAAGGCACTTCCTCATTTAATTCAAAATATTCTGAAACATATTCTTTTAAAATGGAAGGGGCAAAAGGGCGGAAACTTTCTCTTCGCTTAACTTTTAAATTAAGAATTTCCTTTGCATCATTTCTCCTTGGGTCTGCAATTATTGAACGGCCGCCAAGGGCACGTGGCCCGAATTCAGCTCTACCATTAAACCATCCTACTACACCCCCATTGATCAAACAATCTGTAATTTTTTCAAAAAGCGCCACATCATCAAGCTCTGAAAATGAAATATTTTTTTTTGACAAAGCATTTTTTATTTCATCATTACTAAACCTGCTCCCAGTGTAGGCGGTTTTAATAGCCGGTTGTCTTGCATACTTTAATATTTGATGCTGTACATACAAGGCTGCACCAACTGATATTCCGGCATCATGACCGGCAGAAGGGATATATACATTTTTGAAAGCCGTATTCGTAAGTATCTTTCCATTTGCTACACTGTTTTGTGCTACGCCTCCTGCTATACAAACATTCATCAATCCCGTTTTTTTGTGCAGACTTTCTAAAATATGGAAAATTACTTTTTCTGTTATCCTTTGTACTGATGCAGCAAGGTCTTTATGATATTGATTTAATTCTTCATTTTTTCTTCTTGACGCCCCAAATTGCTCAACCATATAGTCACTATACATTGATTCTACTTTTGGAATATTATCATCACCATAAGAAATAACTCCCTGGGTACCGCTCCTAAAATATTTTAAATTCAATTTAAATAAACCATCGTTTGTAAGGTGTACAACATCCGTAAGCTTATCTACATATTTTGGTTCACCATAGGGGGCCATACCCATCACTTTATATTCATCGCCATAATGAGGAAAGCCTAACAATTGTGTAAACGCGGTATAGAAAATTCCTATTGAATGTGGAAAATCAATTGAATCTAATACGGTAATATTATTATTGTTGCCTGTACCTATCATAGTTGTAGTAAAATCTCCCGAACCATCTATTGACAACAAAGCAGCTTCCTGAAATGGAGAAGCAAAAAAAGCAGATGCAAGGTGACTTCTATGATGCTCTACCTGAAAAATCTTTCCTTTAAAAGACTCCGCAGGTAATCCTGATATTTTTGCCAGCTCATTATCGAGGGAAGAAACTTTACGGCTATTATTTATTCTGTTCTTAACTGCTGAAAAACTTCCTGCAGGGTTAGCTGCGAGGTATAAAAGCTTTTTAAAAAATTTTGCTTTGGGATCTCGTCCTATTGCAAAATGATCTACCTGCTCATAACTAATACCTGCTTCTTTTAAACAAAATTCTATAGCCAGTTGTGGAAATCCTGCCCAGTGTTTTACTCTTTTAAATCTTTCTTCCTCAATGGCTGCTACAAGTTTGCCATTTACAAAAATAGCAGCTGAAGAATCTGCATGAAATGCATTAATACCTATAATAATCATTTATGAATGTTTATGAGGAATTTAATTTTGAAAATAAATTTTTCGTGGATCTCTCGTAAAAATAGATCAATACAAAAATTAAAATATAAGCGAAAATTTAAAACTATGTATGGTGCTTCAAACCTAAAGGCATATCCCAATGTTTATCAGTAGAAATCATAAGAAAACTTATTCTGAAAACATTGATGCACCAGATGGCAAGCCTTCCGCCTAAAACCCATATAATTTTTTTACGTCAGGAGCTTTTATTTGCAATAATAAATGCTGCCCAAAAACTCATAACTCCAATCCTATACAGTTATACACCATCCTTATTCCATTTGAATTATTTAGCATTAAAGTGTGCTTATTAACCAATTTTTTAATCCCTTTTCCCTTTAGTATTTTTACAGATATATTATAACATCTTAAAGATCTTTTAACTTCTAACTATAAAAATAAACAACTGTAATCCATGAACTCAAAATCATTTTTTAAAAAACATCCAAAGTTAACTTTGATATTTTTTAATATATCGCTTTTATTTTTCATTTTAATTGTATTCGAAATTGTATTAAGAATTTTTACTCCTGCCTGGTTATCTTATAGAATGAAACGCTTAAACGCCGGTAATTTAAAAGGATATGGAACAGATGCTAATTGGGATATTAAATATAAAGATGGACAATTTTATTCCTTTACTCCTAATTCTACTTTTAAAATCTATCATTTTGAATACGAAAACACCGTTCATATCAATACGTTGGGTGGAAGGGTTACTCAACTTAATGAAAAAGTTGATACTAATAATATCATTCCATTTACAGGTGATTCATTTGTTATGGGTGTTGGCGTGGAGGACACTGAAAATATTGTGTCTTTATCAAAAAAAACAACAACTTACAACTTTTTAAATCTAGGAGTTGCAGGGTCTTGTATGCCTGTTCAGCGTAAGATAATAAATAGCCGTTATGATGAATTAGGGAAACCTTCAATTGTAATTTATGGGTTTTTTCTAGGTAATGATTATTTCGATATTATTAAGATATATTCAAATAAATCTTCTTCATTAGATAGTGGCACAGCCGTATACGGTAAGCCTGGTGAAAATGATGGAGTATCTAGCAAAGGATTTGTGTGGAAATTAAATTATATTATCAACAATAATTGGTTTTTAAAAAAATTATATGTTTTACAATTTATAAAGCAAAAAATATTGAATATGAGAAACAAAAACAAAGCTAAAGACATGTATGAAGCTTTTTATATATTAAATACTGCTAACACAGAATATATTAAAAATGCAACTATTTTGATAGATAAGGAAATAGAAATTTTAAGTAAAGAACCATACAAATCAATTGTAGTTCTTATTCCCGACAAATATCAGATTAATACTTCACTAAGAAAAGTTATGAGCGCATATTATAATATTGAGGAAAAAAACTTAAACTCTTTATTGCCAAATAAAATACTTATAAATGCTCTGGATAAATATAAAGTAAAGTATATAGATCCGACACAATGTATAACTAATCAACAAAGCAAAGGAGACCTATATTATACAAATGATGCTCATTTTACAAAATTGGGCCAAAAAGTTATATCTGATTGTATTAAAAGTGATTTAGAAAACATCCTACAGCAATTAAAGCTAAAAGGAAGATAAGGTTTACTTATCACCACGTTTTTTTATTTATGCACCTTTTTAAAGAAATTTGCATAAATGGTACTGTAGTAATTTTCAAAATTATAGTTAGGAATGCAAAATATAACGTGAGGTATATAATCTATTTTATTAAAATCTTTTAGCGAATGAATACGCAATTTAGCTTCGGGCATATTCACCATTTGTACTCCCCTATAATTATATTTTTCAAGAAATAATCCGGCAGAGCTTTTTTGCTTTAGGGCCATGTAATTCCAAAAACATATACCGTCTTTTTTCTGTAAATAATCTGGCACCATTATGTAATGCATATTCTTGTGCAGACTCCAGATCAAACTATATAAAATCAGGTGCGTCTAAACCTAATTCATATACTAATTCATCTGTTCCGCAACTTTTAGTTTTCTATTTCCAATTTTTTATTCGTTTGCGGGAAAAGCGAACTCTTCAACCAACTTATGTAATTAATTAGCAATAAACAGAATAGTATGCTTCAGTACTGGGAAAGGCCAATAATAGCGAGTGTACCAAAATAAAGCATGCAAAAAATACCGATGAATTTTGCCAAAAAAATTTAAAAATCTTTTGAATATAAGAACATATTATAAAATCAATTCAAATTCCTAAATTTTTTTGCCTTTACCAGAAAACTACCGGCTCTATCAAGCTTTTTATAATAATACACTAATGAAGGTAACTCTATGAAAGAGTAAAAAAGAAGCGCTAATATTCTTAATTTTTTTGTTTTAATTGTGTATATAACACTCGCCAAAGTTCCATTTTTGGTGGCATTATGAGAAATTTTTAAATGAATTGAATCAAAGAATTTTCTGATGGAAGGTGGCTCATAAATTATTTCGTCTATTTTAAATCCGCACTTATTTAGTACAATTTCTAAAGATCCGGGAGTCCATTTGTTTATGTGATTAGGAAAAATGTCAGGATAGCCTGTAATTTTTTCCTGCAATATCATTGCATCGCAATCAGGAACTGAGATTATTAGTGAACCATGAAACGACAATAACTTATTTGAAGTATTAAGCATATTTTCAAATTCCGCAATATGCTCCAAAACCTGAAACATGGTTATATAATTAAAACTTCCGCCGTTTTCATCAATTAACCTTTTTTCATCTATGTAAACTTTAATTCCTTTTTTTCTTAAGATGGAACGAATTGTTTCACTTCCCTCCATTGCATACTTTTCAGAACAATTAACTTTATCTAAAAAGTAGCCAGCACCGGCTCCAATATCTAAAATCTTTTCAGGGGATTGTTTTTTAAAGAATTTATTTATAGTTACATCATATTCCCATCTATCGGCAGGGTATTGAAATTGTTCATGAACGATCTCGTAAAATTCTTCATCACCTCCAACATAGGGATAACCAAACCCAAAACTGCAAACTTTACAGCGTAAAAAATATCCGGTATCCTGTTGCCATAATCTTCTGATCGCTACAGCAAATCGTCTATTTCTATCTTTATCCCTGCTTTCGGGGCAAAAATATTTTGATACAGAAATATAATTATACTTATTCAGTAATTCTTTTTCTTCATTGGATTTGCAAACCGGGCATGAAAAATTAATTAGCATTAAGAAACAGCTTTCCATACGTATTGGCAAAATCCATAGAATAGTAATAAGATTTTGCCATTTTAAAGGCACCCGAACAAAAGGCATCATATTCATGCTGGGTCATTTCATCCAGTTTTTCAAATGCAGATTCACAATTTAAAATATCATTAATATCAACATTCCAACCGGCTTTTTGGTTTTCAAGATTATTCCAGGGTGTAAAATAACTTGTGATGATGGGCCTGCCTACGCTTAAACTTTCATATAATGCATGTCCAAAATTTTCCCCTTTGGTTAACAAAATTGAAGCTTCATATTTACAAAAGGTATGTTGTACTTCTGAAGGTAAAATGTCTCCCATGTATTTAACTTTACCCCGCATTTGCGCTATTAACTTAATGCACTCTTTCCAATATCCCTTATCCTTTACCGGTCCATAAATATCAAGAGATACATTTTCAGGGATTTTTTGTAACAATTCAAGTAAAAAATAAAGATTTTTCTTACTTGATATTAATGAGAGATAAATTAATCGTAATCTCCCAGGAATTTTATTAGATAATGTTATTTCTAATAATGGTTTTTTGGGGATATTACTTGCGATAATAATTTCACCGGTTCTTTTCATGTGCGTTAAAATATCATTTTTTTCTTCCGCATTTGTAGCATGCCATACGCACTTGCTCAATAAACCTGATAAATTTAAAAGATTTATAAATACTTTCTTTTTAATGTACTTGCTAGTAACATTACCTCTTTGTAGCATTCCCCTGGGGCAAATAATTGGAGTGATTCTTATACCAGCATTTTTTATAATAATCAGGGGCAATATGGTAAACCATATTGAATATATAGAATTTAAGTAAACGATATCAGGTTTTCCTATAATAATTAGTTGCTTAAAAGTTTTATAATTTTGGCCAGCTCTTGTGCTGTACCAAACCGGTATAGCTGAAGTGCTGCCTGGTAAATGAATCGAATTCCATTTATCAGGATTAATGTTCGGCAATAAGTGCTTGGATTGTAAATCATAAGCACTTGTTATAACTGAAAAACTGTATTTTTCTTGTAACGCTAAGATTAGGTTTGTTATGGACTGTATAGGTCCTCCAGCTTTATAAGCCGGATAAAACCAGGGAATAAAAATAAATATTTTCAAGATGGTGCTAATTGAGAAGAATTAACCTTTAATTGGAATTTTTGTTTCCAAAATGTAAAAATAATAAAGATTAAAAAACAGGATTTTACAAGATGCCCAAGGTTTGTTTGCAATTCTGAATCCGGACGTATAGGAAAGTAAAATACAATAGTAGTAAAAAGCAAAAGTATAGGCAAATTAATGCTGTATTTATAGAAACCTTTTAAAACAACATTATACAATAGCCCTAATAAAAACATAAAGATCGATCCTCCTAAAATTCCGAAATTCAGGTACGCATCACCAACGGAACTAAGGGCCATTGTAGTACCACGTGATAATTGTATACCGGAATATTTTGTAAAAATTTCCTGATCACCTGCTGCCAGTTTATCCGGCGCTAATATTCTGGGTAAAAATGCGGCCTCCAATATTTGTTTTAATTGTGAACCATTTGAAAAGGGAACCCTATCGGGAACTTTCTTCATAATATTAGTAATAATAAATCCCTGATTTATCCGCACACTACTTTTAGCTAACGTTGGTAAATCAAATAGCTCATTACTTGATTTACTCTGTTCATAAGTCTCAGTAAAGGTTACTAAACCTTCTTCCTTCCTATTACTTGTTATTGCACTTCTATATCCACTTTTTAATTGTTGGATAATAATTGTTAGCAAAATAAATGACACTAAGAAAATGACTTTAAAAAAAGAAGAGGGTTTATATCTTATTGCGAAGGCAGCACCAAGCAAGATCAACCAGGTCAATAGGTCATGAAAAAGCCCTCCTAACAGTGAAGAACTTATAATGGATGCAACAACCAAAATCAGCGGTAAAATTTTTAATTTATTTGTGCTGAAAATTATTAGGAAAGCTCCTATAAATTTAAAGTTGGATATTAGATAAAAAATAAACCTGACGCCTGAGGTTAAAAATACTTCAGAAATAACGCTGGCAATAAATCCAATGCCAATAAAAATATATGCTATATACGAATTTTCATTAGCATATACGTTTATTGATTTAAAATCCAATACCTCTCCCTGTAATTTACCTGCTTTAAAATGAAGGCCTAAAATAAATAAACTTACAGCCGGAATTATATACTGAAAATATTCGGCTTCAGGTATTTTCATTTGATAAATATCAGGTTGATATTTATCTATGCCATTATAGGCCAAAACAGGTCCTATCAACATCTGCATACACATTAGCATTCCGCTTATATACCGGATAGGAATTATAAAATTTAGAGAATAAAATAATAAAAAAAATTGATGGAGAGATATAACCACAGCAAAATAGGAGTACCAGCTCATAGTAGGAAATAACAGTCTTACCAATAAAACAGTAATAAAAAAAACAATCCAATTAATTTGTACTTTATATAACGAACTAAACATTCAATTATTTTTTGATCAGCATGCGCAATTAATCCATTTTTCCATGAAAGAAAGGTGAGTTAAAATATATTTTAATATATTTGAAAACCCAGTTAATTTATTTTTTTTTACACCTTTCAATTACAAACTTCGTAAAGACTTTTTAATCACACCTACACATGAAATCAATTTCATTTATAAAAAAACATCCCACAGCTGCAATTGTATTTTTCAACGTTCTGCTCCTGTTCTTTATTTTTATTGTTTTTGAAATTATTTTAAGAATTTTTACTCCCGGGTGGTTAGATGATACTATGAATTATCTAAAAACAGGTAAAGGCTTTGGATACGGAAATGATTCTAATTGGAAAATAAAATATAAAGATGGAAACTTTTATTCTTTCACACCAAATTCCACTTTTAAAGTATACCATTCCGAATATGAAAATACTGTTCATATTAATTTACTTGGAGGCAGATCCACTGATGTACCTGATGAAAAAGTTGATACAACTAATTTAATCCCCTTTATTGGCGACTCCTTCGTTATGGGAGTTGGTGTAGAAGATTCTGAAAACATGGTATCCCTGACAAAAAAAAGCACCGGGCTAAATTTTTTAAATTTAGGTGTATCAGGTACCTGTATTCCCCGACAAAGAATGATAATTAACAGGCGCTATAATGATTTAGGAAATCCGAATTTTGTTATTTATGGTTTTTTTGTTGGAAATGATTTTGATGATATCCGAAACTTGTTTTTAACTAAATCCCCTCTTTCAGATAGCATACGTTTTAAAGAAAGAACGCTTTTAAAAAACCAGCCAAATACTACCACTCTTTCTGGCAAAATAAATAATTATATAAGCAAAAATAATTTATTAAAAAGAATTTATTTTTTACAGTATATAAAGCAAAAAATACTAAATATAAAAAAGAAACAGCACGACAAAGATTTTGATAATATGGAACCTGTTTACCATATGATTGATAGTAGTAACACTAAATATATACAGCAAGCGAGAACTTTGATTGATAAAGAAATAGAACTACTAAGCAAAGAGCCATATGAACCAATAATAATTATTATACCCGACAGGTCTCAAATGGATAATTCATTAAGAAAAAAAATGGCTGATGATTACAACATAAATGAAAATAAAATCTCAATCTTTTTACCACAACAAATACTTAAGGAAGCATTAAATAAGTATAAAATAAAGTACATCGACCCCACCAATTGTATAATTAGCCATTTTAACGACGGAATGCTTTATTATAAAATTGATAACCATTTTACAAAACTGGGGCACAAAGTTATCTCGGAATGTATATCCGATTCTTTGCGAACCATGATAAATAAAACAGGGAGAAAAAATTAAAACAAGGTATAAATAAATGGTGCAACAGCTGACCCTCCACCAACTACTAACAATAAACCAAGTAAAAAAAGAACTATTATAATTGGTAGCAACCACCATTTTTTTCGTTCCTTAAAAAAATTCCAATAATCTTTAATAACACTCATTTTAATAATTTTATTTTACCAAATATTTTCAATCTCTTTTGGAGAATATTTTTTGTTCCGTTCTGTATAATACGAACCTTCCTTACGTTTCAAAAATAAAGGATTTTTCTTTGTTAACCTGTATATTAAAGCAATAGGAACCAAAAAAACAAAGTAAACTATCGATAATATTATTTTAGACATTACACTGCCCAGTATCTCTGCAAACTTTAGCCATACCCAGGAAATTTTAGCAGACAAAAATGGAGATACCACACCTATTAAAATAAAAAGAAAAGCTATTAATAAATAGATTTTCTTTGGAAAA
This sequence comes from Chitinophagaceae bacterium, assembly GCA_037721545.1. GTDB lineage: Bacteria > Bacteroidota > Bacteroidia > Chitinophagales > Chitinophagaceae > Ginsengibacter. Next base: position 28,831 of record JBBJOK010000003.1, on the reverse strand, counting down.
TACCAATAAACAATAATCAATGCTCCTGTAAGCACCAATAATGTCTCCAGAGATTTAGCTTTGTTGTCTTTCATAAATATATTTTAATCTAAAACAAATTCTTCTTTCCAATTATCCTGCTCTTTCCATTCCGGCTGTATTTTTTTATCAAACATAAAATTGCCAATAATAAGATAATCCATTTCAGTCCGCATTAAACAACGATATGCATCTTCAGGTGTACAAACAATTGGCTCGCCTCTTACATTAAAACTCGTATTTACAACAATTCCATATCCTGTGAGCATTTTAAACTCGTTAAGTAATTCCCAGTATCTTGGATTAGTCTGTTTGCTAACCGTTTGAATTCTGGCAGAAAAATCGATGTGTGTTATTGCAGGAATATCAGATCGTTTATAATATAATTTGTCCTTTAATGGCAACGACAAAAAATCAGGTGGTAATTCGTTTCGCCTGGACGCAACTACCGGCTGAACAATAAGCATGTAAGGTGAAGTTGTAATATGCTCAAAATATAATCTACTATCTTCTTCTAAAACTGAAGGGGCAAATGGCCGAAAACTTTCACGGTATTTAATTTTTAAATTTAGCTTCTTCTGCATTTCTTCATTTCGGGCATCTCCTAAAATACTTCTTGCACCTAATGCACGGGGGCCAAATTCCATTCTGCCCTGGAAAAAACCTATTGCAGAGCCATCCGCAATAAAGCCTGCAGTTTTTTTGGCTAATTCAGAAAAACTCTCATGAAAAGAAAAATTGGCATCAAATTTTTTAGCCATTAATTTAATATCAATATCACTGTACTCCGGACCAAGGTATGAGCCCTGCATTGCATCCGGAAATTTAACGACACGATCTTTTCCAAAATATATATGATATGCTGAAAGAGCGGCGCCAACTGCACCCCCGGCATCACCGGCGGCAGGCTGAATGTATATATTTTCAAATATATTTTCATTGATTAGCTTGCCATTTGCAACACAGTTTAATGCTACTCCACCTGCAAGGCAAAGATTTTTAGAATTAGTAAGCCTTTTAACTTCCATCGCCATCTTTACTACAATTTCTTCAGTTACCTGCTGAATAGCAAGACCGAGATTACAATGATGTTGCTCAAGTTCTGATTCACTTTTCCGTCTTTTAAATCCAAAAAGTTTTTCCCATTTATCATCCTTTGCCATTGTAAGTCCCACAGCATAATTAAAATAATCCTGGTTAAGCCATAGTGATCCGTCTTCTTTTATCTCAATTAATTTTGTTTTAATTATGTCAACATATTTATTAATGTCAGAGGAAGATGTATCACCATATGGAGCAAGTCCCATCAATTTATATTCCCCTGAATTTACTTTAAACCCTAAAAAATATGTAAAGGCAGAATATAGTAAACCAAGCGAATGCGGAAAATGCAATTCTTTTAAAATAGTAATGTCTTTTCCTATACCATGGCAAAAAGATGCAGTTGCCCACTCACCTACTCCATCAATGGTAAGTATTGCTGCATCATTATATGGTGAAGGATAGTAAGCACTTGCTGCATGAGAAAGATGATGTTCAGGAAAAAGAAATTTTACCTTACTTTTCTTATAATTTTCATCAACCTTTAATAGCTCTTCATTTAGCAATCTTTTTAAAAACATTTTTTCTTTCATCCACACAGGCATAGACATTAAAAACGATTGTAAACCTTTGGGAGCAAATCCGTAATATGTATCAAGCAAACGTTCGAACTTTAATAATGGCTTATCATAAAACGCTATAGCATCTAATTCATTTAAAGTTGCTCCACAATATTTAAGGCAAAATTTAACCGCTTCAGATGGAAAAGAAGGGTCATGTTTTTTACGGGTGAAGCGTTCTTCCTGAGCAGCTGCAATAATATTTCCATCTTCAATGATAGCTGCTGCTGAGTCATGGTAAAAAGCTGATATTCCAAGAATTTTCATTAAATGATTTTACATTTTTTACAAAAGTATTAATTTGCAACAACTTTCTCTATCTGATTACAAATTTTTTCAAAAGACCAGTCTTTAATTATTTCAAGCGATTTATTTCCCATTTCTGGTAAATGGGTTTTATTTGCTAGTATTAAATTCATTTTATTTTGTAAATCTTTTAGTCGCCTGCTTTTAAAAATATACCCGTTAACACCATATTTAACAAGGTCAGATCCACAACCACATGTATTACTTATTATTATTGCTCTTGAGCATGCCATAGCTTCATTCACTGATAACCCCCACGTTTCAATCGGACCTTTTGATGGAAGCACCAAAACATTGCTTAACCGATAAGCAACAGGCATTTGCGATTGATTTTGAAAGTCAATAAAATGTAAATTTGGAAGGTGTTTATATTTCTTTTTTAATTTATTTTCCAGTTGCCCATTGCCTAAAATAATTAAATGGGTTTCATTAGTCATCACTTTTTTAAATGCATTGATTAATAATTCAGGAGACTTTTTAAATTCTAATTTTCCTGCAAATAGAAAAACAATATCACTTTTTTTTATAGCTAATTTTTCCCGCCATTTAAAAGCGGAATTTGTATAATTATCATTTGTATCAAAAAATCTTTCATTATCAACCGCATGTGGTGCAAAAAACAATTGCTTATCTTTTAGGCCATGCCTTAAAAAATACAACTTATTATTTGTACCCACATACAATGCATAATCTATATGGCTATAAACCCATCTTAAAAATAAAGTCCTAATTAATAATTTTGGCCCCCATTTTTCAGCAAGCAAAGTAGAATCGCCTCTGAATAAAACAGGGATTTTTTTATAAAAATACCGTATAGATTTTAGATGACTATGAAAGCTCCATCCCATAACTAAAAGTACGTCAGGCTTCCATTGTTCAATTTCATCATTTAGTGTTGGATTTATTATTCCCTTGAAATGATGCGTGCCCGGCCTGGAAGAAATATTATCAACAAAAGTATAGTTATATCCCGCTAATAATGGGATATCCCACTCTATATTTTTACCAAAGCCGGGATCAAATTTTGATCCCTGCTGAGATTGCGACCAGGTATAAAAAACTTTTATTTTAACAACTCCTCTTTCATGCAGTATTTTAAAAAGTGGAGCATAATACTGTATTGGATGAGTTGTAATGATAGCAACTTTTTTACTGTGAATACTATTCATTAATATTAAATTTATCCTGTGTGATTGTTGCCATTGAAATAATATAAAATAACAACCACTGGTTATAGTACGTCATAGTGTCGATTTATACCAGTCAATTGTTAATTCAATGCCCTTCTGCATATTAATTTTGGGTGACCAGCCTAAACGTTGGTGAATTTTTTCAACATCAATTGAGCGGCGGCGGATATTATCAATATCCCTTTCAGGAATATTTTCTATAGTAAGGTTTCCAACTTTTTCATTAATCAATTTTGCTAAAGTATTTACTGAAGTTTCTGTACCTGTACCAACATTAAACACATCTCCCACCGCTTTAGGATGTACAGCAGTGAGTATAGTAGCATTTACTGCATCTGTAATAAATGTATAATCCCTTGTTTGTTCCCCATCACCAAATATTGATAGCTTTTGACCTGTTAGTGAATTATGCACAAACTTTCCTAATACACCACAATAAGGATTTCGTGGCGATTGTCCAAAGCCATAAACATTAGAATACCTTATGCTTGTAGTAGGGATATCGTAAGCCTTGTTATAAATTAAAGTATAATTTTCGCCAAGCAATTTAGTGGCTGCATAATTGCTCAAAACAAAGGTAGCATCATCTTCGCGTATCGGAAGGCGTGTAGAACTCCCATATACCGAGCATGAAGAAGTATATACAAAACGCTCTAAAGATGGTAACTTATTGTGGCGGATAAATTCTAATAACAATAAAGTACTTTCTGCATTAACCCGAAGGTCATCTAATGGATCATTACCAGATGCAGAAATTTGCTTACATGCAAGATGAAAAATATAATTTACATCTTTTAATAAAGGAAATAGTTTCTCAGTTTCCAGCACAGATATTTTTTGATATTCTGTTAGGTTAATTTCATTACCCATCACATCTTCAGAGCTATTAGCACAATTATCAACAATTATTATTTTACATCCATAATCGTTTAATAATGTTTTCACAAGATTATGCCCTACAAAGCCCAATCCTCCTGTTACTAAGATTTTCTTGCCTTGTATTTTTTCATAATGGTTAATCATCTTATGCTGATATTTTATTAATTGGATCTAAAAAAGTTTTCGTCATACCAAATGCAGTATTCTTTTTTATTGTAGGATGAGAAAGATCTACTCCTGTAAAGTAATCCTTTTCTGAAATTGCCTTCTTAATCACTTCTGCTAAAATTGATACCTGCTTTTTTGGTAATCTCTTCTCTGTATTATTATAAGTAACAACATAAGGATAATTAATTTCCTGTAATAATTTAGCCGGAAAAGAATCTTCATGAACGAAAGCAATAAAAGGTTTTCGTGAAACCAGTAAACCCATTAGCTTAGAAGCGGCATAATATGGAGCCATGCCACCAATCAATAATAATATATCTGATTGTAAAGTTAATTCCACGGCCTTTCGATATGTTACTCTCAAAGAATTTTCACTAGTAAATTCTTTCATATTGTTGTCAGATATCCATTTGTCCATCTTTGGTTTTGACATTTCTTCTCTTGCATAACTGGTTCCTAAAAATTCAATTTTTACAGGCAATCTTCCCGCTATTGCTGCTAATGCAGGCATCAAACCATCTAACACTGCAAAACAGTCATGCCAAATTGCACCTATATACCTGATAATGATTTTATCAGGTTTTATTGTAGGAATGATATGACGTATTGAATCATAATCATTTTGTTCAGCACCGTAAGGAACTGCTATAAAGATTTTATTACTAAGTTCCGGATAACGCTCAATAAGGTTACTGTTAATTCCTTCAGAAACAGAATAAATTATTGAAGCATGCTTACAAACAATTTTTTCCATCTTCTTTGAAATCCAACAAGACAGACGCTTTTTGGTTGATGTTTCATTTATATCAATATCGTGTACCCATGGATCAATAAAATCTATTCCGTAAGGAACGCCTGTAATTTTTTTTATTAAAGGGGCAATTAATAAAATATACCATGGGGGTACAGAATAAAGAATAAAATCGGGTTTATCTTTTTTTGCATGTTTACGTAATTTAAAAAAAAGAAACGGAAGCATACGCAAGCCAACATCACCTATATTAATTTTTCTGGTGTACTTCTGATGAAGTGCCTTAACTGTAACAAGCTTAAAATTATTACCCATAAGATCAACCATCCATTGATCTTCTATTTCATCACGGTATTTTGAATTTACAGTAAATATTGTAGGATAATATCCCAAGGAAGCGGCATGCTGCACTATCAATCTAACCCGTTGCGAAGGCGGCATTGCAGAGGGAGGAAAATATGGGGCCACTATAAATATTTTTTTCATTCAGTATTTATTTGCCTCCATATATTTTTAATTGATCCGGATTCTTTTTCCCAGCTAAAACCAGAAGCATTTTTGAATCTTGTTTTATTATTTGACCTGATATTATCTTTTAAAGAATTAACTTGTTTTAATGTGTACAACATTGCCAATTCATTTTGTTCGGAAATAAGGCCATGTAATTCATGAGCTTCCACAAAATTTGTTTGGGCCGGTGTGTTTGTGGCAATAATATATAATCCGGCCTGAAAGTAGGCTACAATTTTATTAGTAATTGCAAGCTGACGGTTATAGTCATCAGAATCTACATCAATTGCCAGGCCTATATCAAATCTACTTAAATAATTATGCAACGTCTTTTGGGGTAAAGGAGGTTGAATAATTATCTCTTTATGTTTTTTAATCCACATTTCATAAAACTGATTGTCGATTTTTCCGATTAGGGTTAATTCAAAATATTCTTTTAAGCTATCCCAAATAGATAAAACCAGTTCCAGCCCTCTGCCGGCATTTATATTTTGCGAAAACCAAACAAGTTTAAGTTTGTCAGATGTTTTTATTACAGGTTCTGTAAATTCGCTTATAGAAAAAAGATTTAAAACCGTTTCCGCCCTTACTCCGTCAACTAGAGAATCTATACTTTTGCTAATTAATGGTGACGCACTACTCACATATACCGCTTTAGGTAATATTTTCTGCAATAATAATTCTCTTCGTTTTTTCTCCATTTCAGCATTTAAGCCAAACACTTTTTCACCTGGATGATAATCTTCAACATCAAATGCAAACCTGCATTTTGTTTGTTGAGAGAAAACATAAGCTGAGTACAGAGTTGCCAGATTATGAGCCACAATCATCTCATACGATTTTACTTTTAGCTGTTTTAATTTATTTAAAATTTGCAAGGTTCTTTTGGAATGGCCGGCTGCAGCTAAAAATAAAGATTGCTTATTATACCGATATAAAAATCTTGAAGCTATGTTTACCAAAGAGTAAAATAACCAGGTAAAATAGTTTTTCCTGGTTGCATTAAGATATATGAAAGTAACAGTTGGTAATTCCTTTACTGTTTTCTTATCAATTTCATCGGACCAGTTTCCTAAATTAAATCCCAGAAATGTCACTTCATAATTCAAATCAGATGCCAGCTGTATCTCTTTTAAAATACGTGGATTGGAAGTAAGATTTACAGATGAAATAAATAAAACCTTCACAACAATAAACTTCTTAATACAACTAAATTATAAACGGAATCCTTTTTAAGAATTGAAATTATATGCTGTTTTATTTAGCTTAGCCCAAATCATGGCTTTTCCGGATACTAATGCTTCATATAACCATTTTCCACGAACATTATAATGGATTTTTCTATCTAGATTTAATATTAGATAGAGCATTACTTATTTTTAAGTTTTTTGCACAATAGTTTCAATTAAATCTACAAGCTTTTTAGTAACAGCTTTTGCTGAATATTTATCAAATGCATCAGTATTAATATTTTCAGGTGTAAAATGATTGATAAAACTTAAATACTCCTTTGCCTTTGGCAGAAAATTATTTTCAATTGTTGTCATGTCCTTTTCTCCATCAAAAGCCAAAACAATTCCAACTCTTGATTTTTCAATTACTTGTACTGCTGTACTGCTTTTATGAAGAACCGCAAAAATGGGCTTACCTGCCAAAACAGCCTGGTAAACTTTTGAAGGTGTATAGTGTGGCTCAGTACTGCCCAGGATAAAAACTCCGTTCGCTGCTTCTAAATGACTAAGAACATCTAAATAAGGAATGCGTTTTGGATGTTCAAAAATTATTGTATTCCATACATTGTATTTCTCCGCTAATGGTTTTATTAAATAACTGTTAGTTGAATTGGAACTTATACCCGTACCAATAAAATGAAAATTAATATTTTGAAAATCGGAAAAATTATTTTGCAAAACTTTTAAAATAGATTCTAATGGCAAATAAGCCCTTGGTAGCATAGCACCGGCATAAATTAAATTAATGACCTCTTTATTCTTTTCAAAAAGATAGGGTTGAATGTTTGAATTTTTTATCACTTTATGATCCAGAGATTCACCACCATAAGGCATTGCACCACACTTTGCAGTAAGTTTAAGATGCGGATTACGGTTTAATACTCCTTCATAATATCCTTCTGCAACTCCGGTAATCAGAGAAGCTTTTCTAACTGCGATCGGTTCTAAAACTTTTGCAATATGTGTACTAAACCAATGCCTCGAAAATATTTTTTCTGATCCGGGAAATTTATGAACCCACGGATCTATATAATCTATTCCATAAGATATTCCGGTTGATTTATGAAGAAGGCGCCCAAGTAAAGCAACATAAAATGATGGAATGGGAATATACAGAAAATCAATTTTTTCTGTTTTAATAATTTGTTTTGCCCTTTTGTATAACTGAAAAAATCCCCTTAGCCCTATATCCCCTATAATTTTTGGCTTTGAGATTTTAAATGCGTTTACCTTTTCAATTCTAAGGTTACCGGGAAGAAGTTTGGTAAGATTATGATCTAAAGCTTCCTCATAATATTTTTCATCTACAGTAAGTATAACCGGTAACCATCCATACTGTGGTAAATGTTGTGCAAATAATCTGCTCCGATGTACTCCTGCAAGATTAGAAGGAGGAAATTTAGGTGAAATAATAAGTATTTTTTTCATTTTAATTCTGTACAACTGTTAAGTAACTTTATTTCCTATTTTCTTTAAGTACTTAAAGTTGGAAATCAGATTTTAGGTAAGTATATAAACATTCTGGTTAGCGAATTTCTAAACTGGGTTATACAGAATTTAATTATAAATAAAATCATTTATCCGGTTTATTTGATTGCTATAAGTGTTATTTAATGCAAATTCCATACGTTGTTGCTGTTTTTGCTTAGAGTTATAAAACTCAAGATTTTTAGTAACCTGGCTAAACAAATCCGGTAATTGATTTTCCTGGTTATGATTAGCCATAACTAATAAATCAGTTGCAGAATAATTGGAAACATAGGTTGATACAACCGCCTTGCCTGTGCTTAAATACTCAATTATTTTATGAGAATTAGATGCACCATTTATATCTTTTGTATTAGAATATAAAAAAAGAAACAGGTCCATTTTAAACAGCTGATTTGCCAGAGGCTGTTGCTCAGTTACACCATGTAACACAACATGAGATTGATTCTGTAAAAAAATAATAAATAACTTTAGATCGTCAGGTAAATTATGAGCAACAGGTGATAAATTATTATCTTGAAGAGAATAAGGTCCCCAAAAATGAAACTCTTTATCCCGATGTTCAGAAATAATATTTCTGGCAACATCAAGATCTATACCCACTCTAAGCATGTTACCAACATATCCAATCTTTACTTTTGTATTTTCCTGTGTTTTAAAATTTCCCATTCCTATTTTTTCATAAGCTAATTCGGAAAAATGCTTTCGCAGGCCATGTTGTAACAAAAGCTTTGGTTTTTTTATACTACTATAATAATCTAAAATCAGCTGAGAAATGGAAATAATTCCATCTGCAGTTTCTCCGGTTTTAAAAATATTTTTTGATTTATAGAAATCATATAAAAAAATCACTACTTTATTTGCCTTAAAGTTTTTAAGGTCTACATATACATGCGGATTAAAACACCATACTTCATCAATTTTGTTATTAACAATTTTTTTTATTGCTCTAACATATAATGCACTGATTTTCTTATAAAGAAAAAACAGCTTGTACCTTATAAATAAATCTCCTATAAATATGCCCGTATTTATAATAGTTAGATTAGGAATTTTATTTTCAAAATCCAGTGCAGCAATACCTTTGCTTTTTATTTTGCGGGGAGGATTAATAAAATAAACGTTATTTCCCTGCCGGGCCAGTTCTATTGCATAATGCATTTTTGATAAAAACATCTTACCCCAGGGCTCGGTAGAAAGTATAACAATGGTCTTCAAAATTCCTGCTTTATTTAACTTCTCAGGTAGTAATATTTTTAGCAGCAGAATAAATCTTATCAATTATTTCAACTGTTTTTAATCCTTCAAAACCATTTGTTGTAATTACACCTCCATTAGTTAACACTTCTGCTACATTTTCGTAAACCAGATTATGATTACTCATAGAGCCAAAATATTTTCCGTAATTATTGGGAGGATTACCTGCTGGTAGATTTTCTATTTTATAATCTTTAATACTTTGATATTCCAACTCATTAAGATATTGTCCGCCAATTTTGACAGTTCCTTTTTCTGCAAAAAGGGTTAATGAACCTTCCATATTTTTATCATAGCTGTTTACAGTATAATTTATAGTACCAATTGCACCGTTGTAAAATTTTAACGTTGCAACTCCTGTATCTTCAAAATCAATTATTCCGTTATGATCATAATTTTCGTTAAAAGATCTTACATCCTTTACATCTCCCACTATCCAATATATCAAGTCAATAAAATGACTAAATTGGGTATAAAGAGTACCGCCATCTAAGTCTTTAGTTCCTTTCCAGGAATTGTTGTAGTATTCTTCATTTCGATTCCAAAAACAATTTAATTGTACACTATAAATTTTTCCTAACCGGCCTTCATCAATTAATTTTTTTACTGCAACTACGGGTGGATTAAAGCGATTTTGTTTTACAATGAACAACCTTTTGTTAGCTCTTTCGGCTACACTGATCATTTCCCCGCAATCATGTACACTAAGGGCCATTGGTTTTTCACATAGTACATGAAATCCCGCTTTCAATGATTTAATTGAATGTTCTGCATGTAATCCATTCGGGCTGCATACTGAAATGACATCAATATCCCGGTTAGCTGTTAGGAATTCTTCAATTTGCTGGTATGGCTCTGCATTATATTTTGATCCTAACTTCTCTGCTTTTTCTTTTATGATATCACATACAGCTACAAGTTTTCCTAACTTTTCAATATGTTCTGCATGTCTTTGAGCAATTTTGCCGCAGCCTATAATCCCATAATTTAATTTACTCATTGTAACTATTACTATAATATTAATTCTTCAGTTGGAAAGGTAATCAATACCCCCTTTCCTTTTTTCTGATATACAAACATACTTGCAGCTGCAACAGCAGAAGCGCCACCATCTATAATTGCTTTTTTAAAATCATCCATACCGGATGCACCACCGCTGGCAATTACCGGAATATTTACAGCTTTACTTACCTGCTTAATGATTTCAATGTCGTATCCATTCCATGTTCCATCTTTATGAATGGCATTAAGAAATATTTCCCCTGCTCCGGTTAATTCCATTTTCTTAGCATATTCAACCGGTGGCAACCCTGTATTTTTGGTTCCCCCTCTAGTATAAACTCTATATCTTCCAAAGAGATCACGTTTTACATCCATGGACAATACTGCACTCTGAGACCCATAAGTTTTTGCAATCTTTGTTATTAATGAGGGACTTTTTTCAGCAGCAGAATTAATAATTACTTTTTCAAAACCACAATCAAAAATTCTTTGTGCATCTTTATATGTTGCTATTCCTCCGCCATAAGCCATCGGCATAAAAGCCTCCCCTGCTATTTCAGATAATTTTTTAAAATTAATTTGGATATTTTCTTTTGTGGCTGCGATATCCAACAACACTATTTCATCTGCCCCTTTTTCATTAAATATTTTTACAACATTTATCGGATCACCTATATAAGCAGGATTATTAAACCTCACTGTTTTATATAACCCATCTTTCAATAATAGAAGTGATGGTATTATCCGTATTCTTTTCAACTCAGGTTAAAAGATTACTATCAAAAGGTATATCATAGATCAGATTTGCATTTCAGCAAAATTTGCTAATACTTTCATACCAAACTTGTGACTTTTTTCAGGGTGAAATTGAACACCGAAAATATTTTCCGTTTGAAAAGCGCAGTGGAAATTATACCCGTAATTACAGGTAGCAATAATATTTGAATAATTTTTTAATTCAAAGTGATAAGAATGCGCAAAGTAAAAACGTGATGGCTCAGGGAGATCATTAAATAAAACGTTTGGTTCAACTATACTGATATCCCCCCATCCTATATGTGGAATTTTTAAATGCGGAAGATTTAAACTATTAAATTTAATTGTTTTTCCCTCTATCCAATTCAATCCTTTTTCTTGTCCTTCGTCACTTCCATATGTCATCATTTGGGCTCCAACACAAATTCCTAATGTTGGAATTTTATCTTTAAACACTTTTTTTTCTACCACCCCTCTTAATCCGCTATCATTTAAATTTTTCATACAAGTATCAAAATGTCCTATCCCCGGTAAAAGCAATTTATCAGACTGCTCAATTTTTGTAAGTTCATTTGTAATTTGAGCTTTAAGACCCAAATGTTTGAACATATTCAAAATAGAAGTTAAATTGCCAACACCATAATTTATTATGGATATCATTATTTTTTATTGGAAAGATCCACCTGTAAAGTTTTTTGAGAGGCTTTAAAAAAGAATATCGTTCATCTAATGGCTTTTCATAATCAAATTGATAATGACTTTGAGGAGGTTGATCAAGGAGAATTCGAAATTCTTCATCAGTTAAACCAAATTTTTTTAATACAAATGCATAATCAACTTTAAACTGATCAGGATCGTAAATAGGTTTTTTTAATTCTCTCAGAGCATCTTCTTTTGTTATTTCCCCTCCAAAAATAAGATCAGACAAATGCGCCTTTCTTTTATCAATTTTAAATTTATAAGGCAATATGTATCCTTGGAAAAATCGAGTCCAAATATTCTCTAATGTTTGCTTCCATAATCCCGCCAATCCAATTCCTCTTTGATAATTTGTTTTACTTCTGCCTTGTTGAACTCAATGTAATTTAATATGGATACAGTTTTAACTCCTTTTATTCCCTGGTAATACCTTTTAATCTTATCTCCCATCAAAGGAAAAGTTTTTAAAGGTACAGTGCCGAATTGTTTCTGAATCGCCATAATATTAATATGATCAGTAACAGGATGGGCCCACGTACGAGGCAATGTAGTCTCGGTTTTTATGTTGTTGCCAATTAAAATATGTTTTATATTTTTTTCTCCGGCAATCTTAAATAATATACCAAAGATAGCCTGATCGCTTATAACTTCAATATCAACAACTGATGCCTTAAGATAGGCGATCTGTAAATCTTTAAATTCTTCCCAATTGATTACATGTGTGTATAAATCAAATCCCAGCTTCGTAACAATATTGTGAATGTTCATTACTGCCAATTCTGAATTCCAATTGTTATCAAGATGGACAGCTAAAGGACGTAATCCCAGTTTTTTGGTTAATAAAGCTAAATAAGTACTATCTACTCCTCCACTTACCCCGATAATACAATCATATTTTTTGAGTTTTCCTTCTTCCTTTATTCGATCTACAATTTCATTTAAATTTTGTGTGCCAAGGGGGCCGGTTATAACGTTTTGGGTAAAATTTGCCTTATACTCATGATAATAATTGCATATCCCGTTTTCGTCAAAAACAATATCATTGTCTGCAATATTATCCATTACAGAAAAGGAACATTGTTGATAACGTGAATCAGAATCGCTTAATATCAAATTCTCTTGCATAAATTAATAATAAGAAAACTAATTAGCATAAAATTTTAGCATAAGCCACTGCCAGTCATTAATTGTACTCGTTAACTTCTTTCCATCTGTATATTGCAAATAGCCTTTTTGTCTGCAATCCCTTGTCAAAAAATCAATTCTTTTATCCCAGTTATCCTGAGGGGGCTGATAACCAATTTTATCTTTTCTCCAGGCAATTTCTGATGGAATTATATCTTCAACTGCTTTTCTTAAAATGAATTTCGTCCACCCCTTATTTAAAAGGAAAGAAGTAGGCAAACTAAAAGTAAACTCAACCAGTTCATGACTTAAAAATGGTAATCTAACTTCTCTTGAAAAAGCCATAGAATTTCTGTCCCCGTATCGCAGTAATGGGTTTAAAGAATTCAATAAAGTATCTTCTTTTAAAATTGACCTTACATCCGGATCGTAACGATATGGTTTGTTTAGGATTCTACTTTTCAATAGCCAAAACGGTAAGCGTCGAGGGATTCGGTATCGTGAAGCCAAACCTTTATTTATTTGATTGAAAGCTGTTTTTTCCTGAAAAAATAAGGCCGGCTGTTTGGTTAACATTGATGACAGGTAGTGATGATAATAACGTATATAACCCCCCAATTGCTCATCAGCACCCTGGCCATCTAAAAGAACTGTTATTCCCTTATCTTTCGCAAGCTGCATAACCTTATACTGAGCATACATACTGCCTGATACAAAAGGTTCTTCCTGGTGATAAATGAGATTTTCCAAGTCATTTAATAACTCATCAGCCGTTGGCCATACAAATTCAGGGGCTATTCCTTTTCCATGCTTTATAGCAAATTCCATGAATTTGCCTTCATCCATTTCAAAATTTGCAAACCTGGCTGAGAAAGTTTTTTGAACCTGGCTTGTTTGTTTTTGTGAATTTATTATTAAGACTATTGCTGTGGAATCAAGACCTCCGGATAAACTGGAACCAACACTCACATCTGATCTTAACCTACGGTTTACGGACTCTTTTAAAAGAAACCGATATTTTTCAACAGCATCATCAAATTTTATTGTATTATCTATCTGAATATTATCGAGCCCCCAATATTTTTTTTCTTTAATTATTTTACCTTCTTTTAATAATAAAAAACTTGCAGGAGGTACCTGGTGAATTTTTTCATAAAAAGTAGAATCCTTATTGATATCATCATACACAATACCATATTCAAGAAAATTAAACATACGATCAGTGGAAATTACCCGGCTAAATCCCAATGCAAACAAAGCCTTCATCTCTGAAGCAAAGTAGAATGAACCGTTTTGTATTGTATAGAATAAGGGTTTTTCCCCAAATCTGTCTCGGGCAAGGAATAAAGTTTTTTCAACATTGTCAAATAGTGCAAAAGCAAACATGCCATCAATTTTTGATAAGCATTCTGTATGGTACTCTGCATACAATGCCATTAAAACTTCAGTATCAGAACTTGATGAAAAAGCATAGCCCTTCTTGATTAATTCATCTTTTAACTCGATATAATTATAAATCTCCCCATTGAAAATAATAGTGTAACGATCAAGATAATGCATAGGTTGAGATGCATTTTCACTTAGATCTATTATAGATAATCGCCTGTGAGCAAAACCTACATTACCGGGTTCATTTATCCAAAACCCTTCCCCATCAGGCCCTCTATGAGCTATCTTTTTTGACATGATCCGTAGATCATCGATCTGAACTTTATTAATTGGCTTAAAAATCCCTGCTATACCGCACATACTTTGTAAATTTATTATATAAAAATTTCCGGACCCTGAATTTTATAAAAATGATATTTAGTATGAATTTTATAAAAAACCGGAATTAAAAACCAGGAAAAAAATAACCTGGGGAACACTGATAGAACCAATCCAATATTTTTCTCTGCCCTGTATATCTCTATGACAGATATCCAAACCAAATTCAATTTACGAATTGCATATGCAAAATATCCTAAAATAAAATTGTTATGATAGGGTATTTTATGATTTATATTTTTTTTAGATTTCCATCTATTGTACCAAAGTGGTTCTTCATTCTCAACATAGCAAAAATCGCCCTTTGCCAGGTAATAACAAAGTGTAGGGAAGATATTATCGTACGCACAAATTTTATTTATGCCCCACCATACCGGGAATTTGACACCTAGTATATTTTTTCTGACAAACAAACCATAGCCGAAGGCATCATTAAAAATTTTAATTAATCCTGTTAACCTCTGCCTTACCTCAGGGTTGGTATAATTAATTTTTTTAATTCCAGAAATTGGATTTCCTTTTTCATCAATATCTATATATGGCCCAAATGCAGAAACACAGCTTTTACCTTTTTGGAGTGCATGCACTAATTTACTGATAAAGTCTCTGTGCCATAAGTCATCGTTACCTGCCCACATAAAATAATCACCTTTAGCTTTTTGAAGGAGATACATCATGTTTTTTGATATACCTATATTCCTTTCCTGCCTGATGTATTTAATCCTGCTATCAAGTTTTGCATAGTTAAGGCAAACTTCCTGAGATCCATCTGAGGAACAGTCATCTGAAATAATAAGTTCGAAATCAATGAATGTTTGGGATAAAAGTGAATCCAAAGCTTTCGGCAAAAACTTAACATCGTTAAATACGGGCATACCAATTGAAACAGTCGGCATTATAACAATGATTTAATAAATATTTTTACAGCCAATACAGGATTAATCTTTGCGATTTTAAAAAGATACTTTTTTTCTTTTTTATGAGAAAGAAGGCCTTGATACGTACCCAGTAAACGATTTTTAAGAATTGATTTTATTTTTTTATCAAAATCATGGCGATTCATTATTTCAAGATATTCTGCAATCTTCTCATAGATATAAATTTCCTTTTTTGAAGACCATGATCCTCCTTGATGAATACGATAAACTGCCATTGGCTGCGGGAAATATTTAATTTTACCATATTCTGCATTCAACATATGCAATGGATAATCACCAATGGGACATTCCTTAAACCAATCCGGAAAATTTTTGAATTGTTTATTACGAAATACTACTGACGGAGTATGAATAAAATTTTCTTTAGCCAAATCTTCAATTGTATACGTTTCTTCATGTTCTGATTTATTCAGCTCACTTAGTTTTAATCCTTTACCATCTTTTAATTGATAAACTCGATGAAAACTTATAACGTAGTCAGGGTTATCTTCTAAAAAATTTACCTGATGTTGCAATTTGTTTGTATCGGTCCAATAATCATCCCCTTCGCATAAAGCTATATAATCTCCTTTGCAATAATTTAGTGCTTTGATAAAATTTGGCATCATCCCTATATTGGAAACCGACTTTAACAGCTTAATTTTATTAGGATACTTATGCTGCATTTGCTCAATAATCTTTACGGTGTCATCTTTTGAACAATCATCGCTTATAATCATCTCCATTTCAAAATTCACCTGTTGAAGCAAAAATCCTTGTACACATTCTTCTATAAAAAGGGCATGATTATAAGTGATACAACAAATACTTAGCTTCATTTTGGATTACTTTTGATGCTAATTATTTTTATGTTTTTGAGAAACACCAAAGTTTTAGCCTGGAAAATCTCGTGTTTAATCTCAGTAAATCTTTAACTTCAAGACTAGCTGAAATTTTATTAAAATCATTATCCCAATTTAAGTTTGTATCTAAAATAGGTCTAACTCCTCTCGTTAATAAAAAATAATCTCCTAATCCATCTTGTTTTGTTAATTTATAACCATTTTCTTCCATGAAATTTACCAGTTTATCATTTTCAAAAAATAAGTTGTGCCATTTTACAGGTATGGGTTCTAAACCATACAAACTTCTAAAATTGTTTAATTCGATTACACCATCAATACAACCTTCCAACATTAAAAATTTTCCTGTAGGTTTTAACATGTTCATGATATCAAGAATAACTTTTTTTTGTAAATCCCATTCCATCAAATTAATTAAAAATCGCTGAGAAACTATAAAATCATAGTCATTATCTAATTTGTATTCTCCTAAAAAATCTACTTGTTTAAAACTCACATTATTTACATTGTTCAATGTTTCGGCAGCTTTTTTTAATCTTGTTTCAGAAAAATCTACAGCGTGAATTTTTGAATCAGGAATTGATGCATATACAACTGTTCCCTCTCCCTCACCACAACCTGCATCAAGAATTTTAGAACCTGGTTTAAGGTTTTCCTTGATAAGTTCTATTTCTAAATTAATTAGATATTTGTCATACATGGATTCCACTTCATGTTGATTCCAGTAATCGAGAACTTCTTTGTTATTATGTACCATAAAATAATTATGTTTTAGTTATAAAATAAATGTGATATTTTTTGAGATTAATATATGTATGTTGTACATCTTGTCCTTCAAATCAAATAGATTATTTAATTTTTGATAAAGAATCTTTTATGATTGAGGATATCAAAATTATTTCGTGATGTTCCAAATCATGGAAGAGGGGCAAACACAGTACCCGTTCTGATATATCTTCAGAAACCGGACATATTTGTTGGTTGAGAAATGGCAATTTATTTAAAGAAGGATAAAAGTACCTGCGGGCATTGATACCTTTTACCTGCAGATCGTTTTTAACGCTTAATAATTCCTTTTCTGAATTAAATAACACAGGATAATAACTGAAGTTATAAGTAGACCTATCATAAACAGGGCTTTCTAAATGTAAAGTTTGCAACTCGGCATTATACCAAAAAAACATTTGTTTTCGTAAATTAATTAATTCGGGTAGAGTTTGTAATACACATAATCCCATAGCAGCATGAAACTCAGAATTTTTTGCATTTATGCCTACTGAAAAATAATCGTCGTAAATATGGCCAAACTGACGAAAAAGGTAAAGCTTTTTGTAAATTATTTCATCAGCACAAATAACACAGCCACCCTCAACTGTATGGAAAAGCTTTGTAGCATGGAAGCTACATGTACTTATATCACCATAACTTAATAGACTTTTATTTTTATAAGTACAGCCAAATGCATGTGCCCCATCGTAGATAACTTTTAAATTATACTTTACAGCAATAGATTCAATTTTCTCTATATCACACGAAATTCCATATACGTGGGTTGCTAAGAGGGCTTGTGTGTTTTCTGTTATGGAAGCTTCTATTTTATCAGCATTTATGTTAAATGTATTTTGATTAATATCAACAAAAACGGGCTTGCAATTTTCCCATAAAATGGCGTTTGTTGTGGCAACATATGAAAATGGAGTTGTA
Organism: Chitinophagaceae bacterium; assembly: GCA_037721545.1. Lineage (GTDB taxonomy): Bacteria > Bacteroidota > Bacteroidia > Chitinophagales > Chitinophagaceae > Ginsengibacter. The sequence continues at coordinate 10,538 of JBBJOK010000003.1, read as the reverse complement.
AGTACTTCACCTTTTATTTCCAAGGCTTTCAATGCCATTTGTAAAACTATTGTTCCATTATTACAAAACAACAAATATTTTACTCCCAAATAGTCTTTAAGTTTTTGTTCTAACTCCTGAACAAGCTCTCCATTATTTGTTATTTGTCCTTTATCCCATGCCCTTTTTATAACAGCGGCATATTCCTCAAAGGGAGGTAAATAAGTTTTTGTTACATTAATCATTTAATTCCAATATATAAAACTGATGAATCAGCTATTCCATATTTTTTTAAATCTGCAGGACTCATCTCAGATCCTTTAAATGTTTTTAATTTAAACCCTGCTTCTGATATTCTTTTTTCAAAAGTTTTTTTTGTATATAATCTTAAATGATCATCCTGTCCAAAACGTTTTTCTCTTTGTTCTTTTGTAAGCTCTCCCAAATCTTCATCATATTCATAATTACCTAAAGGAATAGGAACCAAAAGCAAACATTCACCATTATCTTTTAATATCCTATATAGTTCTTTTAATGCCTGCTTATCATTTGGAATATGTTCTAAAACATGCGAACAAATTATAAGATCAAAAGACCCGTTTGTATAAAGATCCATATTTTGAATATCCAACTTATCATCTACATCATCCATAAATAAATCGGTTGTTCTATAGCTTACAGTTTTATTTTTAAACAAATAATTTTTTAATGCTGTGGAAGGAGCAATTTCTAAAATTTTAAAATTTTTATCAGCGGTTTTTAATTTCCCATTCAGGTAGTAAGCCACCAATCTATCTCTATCATTACCTCCGCAAACAGGACATGTATATGCCTGGTAATTTAAAGTTTCAAAATTTGTTCCCGGTATACCAAAGCCTTTGTGTTGCAGATTTTTTAGATACTCATCTGAGATAGGTTTAAAATTGTATACCCTACTATTGCAAATACTGCATTTTTTATTGGCTACGGCTTTTTTTATAATATCTTTAATCATTAAGTTTTATTTCAAATTCAAGTTTAGGTCGAATTATACCTATCCATTTATCATACCAATTGGCATCTCTTTCCGGCTCATGCATTTCAAACGATACCAGCTCCTGTATCCGGTGAATTACTTTTGAAGTGTCTTCAACAAAATAAATTTCAATTGTATAGATTTCATCATTTAAAAAATCGGCAGGAATATGTAAGTCACTGTAATAATTGCCGGGGGTATAATTATTGGCGGTAGTACAAACATTAAATACACAATCTCCCTTTGCTGTCCATAAGACCAAACTTAAATTAAGTTTGCAGGAGCGTTTTAAATTATAATTTATTTTGAATAATAATGGATCTTTTATATAAAATATATCTTCTGAGTTATTATTAGTATCCAATGAAATACCTGCTGAATTCACTTTAACATCATCATTATCATCTTTAATTGGATCCGGAGTATATGTCAATGAAAGATTTACGCCATTTTCAAGATATTCTGTAATACATTCTTCAACATTTCCCTGAAATTGTATCTGTCCTTTATTTAATAAAATTCCCTGATTACATAGCGAATTTATTGCTGTTAAATTGTGACTTACAAATAATACCGTTCTTCCTTCATTTTTACTCACATCTTCCATCTTGCCCAAACACTTTTTTTGAAATTGAGCATCACCAACTGCAAGCACTTCATCAACTACTAAAATTTCAGGTTCAAGATGGGCTGCAACTGCAAAAGCTAAACGAACATACATACCGCTGCTATACCGTTTGACAGGGGTATCAAGAAATTTTTCTATTTCAGCAAAATCTACAATTGCATCAAAATGTTTTTTTATTTCTGCACGGCTCATTCCTAAAATAGCACCGTTTAAGAATATATTTTCTCTTCCTGTTAATTCGGGATGAAAACCTGTACCTACTTCAAGAAGGGAAGCTACTCTTCCTTTGATTTTGATGTTACCACTTGATGGTTCTGTGATCCTGGATAATATTTTTAATAATGTACTTTTACCGGCACCATTTCTTCCGATAATTCCAACTCTGTCGCCTTGATTAATATTAAAAGTAACATCTTTCAAAGCCCAAAATTCTTCTTTTGTTATAACTTTTTTTTCTTTTTTAAAGGTTAAAAGTTCTGAAGCCTTTTTAGCAACCACATCTCTTAAAGCAGTATATGTCTCTTTTCCTTCGTGAGATAGTATATACCCTTTGGATAAATTTGTTACCTGAATTATTGCTGACATTTTATAAAAAAGGATGAGTAGATAAAGGTAATTTTGCAAAAGGATGATAATCTCCCTTTAATCCTACCGGTGACTGACTTCTTATTTTATGAACTAGGTTAATAGATGGCAAAGCATCAAGTAAAGGAAACCCTGCATTTAATAATATAGCCTGATAACTTTTAGTATGTAAATCGCTAAAGCCATCACTAAATTCTAATTCTTGTTTTTCCATTATGATAGAGCGATAAGTTCTTTGGCTTTTTGCACTTATATTTTCCGGAATTGTGTTTTCGTTTATGCTTAAAAACCACCTCACCCTGGCATTTTTTAACTGAAGAAAACCTGCGGCCCGATCATGATTGCGTATATGAACATTGCTATCAACCATATCACCAAATATCCAAATTAACATATCAAAAAAATGTATGCCAATGTTTGTTGCTATACCGCCCGATTTGATTAAATCACCCTTCCAACTAGTATAATACCACTTACCTCTGCCGGTGATATAAGTTAAGTCTATGTCATATATTTTATTTGGATCTCCGGCTACTACTTTTTCTTTCAGTGCTATGATATCAGGATGTAACCGTAGTTGCAAAATATTGTAAACCTGCTTCCCTGTTTCCTTCTCAAGTTGACTTAATGCTTCTACATTCCATGGATTTAATACCAATGGCTTTTCACAAATTACTGAGGCGCCATGCCTTAGTCCAAATCTAATATGAGAATCATGTAAATAATTTGGTGAACATATAGTTAGAAAATCAATAGGTGTTTTTTTTCTGGATAACTTTTCAATATGTCTGTCAAAACGTTCATATTCTACAAAAAAATCAGTATCAGTAAAATATTTATCTAATATTCCAACAGAATCAACTTTATCTAGTGCCGCTACAAGTTTATTACCTGTTTCTTTTATTGCCCTTAAATGTCGTGGTGCTATAAACCCTGCTGCTCCAATTAAAGCAAAATTTTTCAATTATACTTTCTAAATGATTTTAAATATTATCCGCAAAACTTCTTTCCATTTTTCTAAAATAAACCACACCCAGCCATAAAAACATTACAATTATAAACAGAGATAAAAAAAATGAAGTCCATTGCATTGGATCACCTAATATACACCATCGAAAACCATCGATCACACCTACCATAGGATTTAGTGCATACCAAAATTTCCATTTCTCAGGTACTACTGCACTATTAAAACCAACAGGTGTAATATATAATCCAAACTGAACTATAAAAGGAATTATATATCTAAAATCTCTATATTTCACATTAACTGCGGTAAGATATAAACCCACTCCAAATGAACATAAAAATGCCATTATAACAAAAAGCGGTAAAAAAATAATATGCCAGGATGGAATAAACTGAAACCAAATAAACATTCCTAACATGATAATAAACGAAATGCCCAAATCTACCATACTGGTAATAACAGAACTGGCGGGAATGATCATTCTTGGGAAATAAACTTTGGTAATAAGATTCGCATTACCTATCAGGCTGTTACTTGATTCGCTTAACGCATTGCTGAAAAACTGCCATGGAAGCATACCTGCAAATACCATTAATGCATACGGTGCTGCTCCCGGATTTTGTAATTTAGCAATTTTGCTAAAAACCAATGTGAAAATAATCGTTGTAAGTAAAGGACGAATGATGCTCCAGGCTGCGCCAATAACTGTTTGCTTATAACGAACCTTTATATCTCTCCAGCTGAGGATGTAAAATAGTTCCCTGTACCGCCAAAGATCCCGCCAATAATTTTTTTCACTCCTGCCGGGTTCAATGATCAGATCCCAATCCTTTTTTTCTCCAATTTCAACAGGACTCATTATTTAATTATATTGTTTTTCCATGATAGCATTATATACTTCTGTGAATTGAGCTGCAATTTTTGTATTGGTAAATCTCTTGCAGTTTTCATATCCGTTTTCAATTAATTTGTTTCGATATTCATCATCATTAATAATTTTTTTAAACCCTTGTTTCATATCGTCAATCGATAATGCGTCCACCAAGTGAGCGGCATTGCCCGCCACTTCAGGCATGGATGTATTGTTACCTGTTATAATCACCCTACCAACCGTATTTCCTTCCACTATTGGCATCCCAAATCCTTCCAAGATTGAAACAAGTGTAATAATATCTGCCTGTTTATATTGTTCTACTACTTCTTCAATTGAAAGTGGGCGGTCAAAAAATTCAAGTGGTACATTTTTTTCATGTGCCAGAGACTTTATGTGATGGGGCACTTCTCCGATTATTACCAGGGTACAGGGTATATTTTCCAATGCAGCCACAAGCCGCTCAAGATTTTTGTTAGGAGTAACTCCTACCTGTAATATTCTCGGCATTTCTTTATTAAACACTTTCTCAACCCTTTCATATGCAGCAGAAATGCATACAGGAATTACAATTATTTTATCGACATCAAATTTTATATAATTTAAAAGATCGTTTTTTGTTGCAGTGGAAATTGTTGTAATGTAAGCGCTTTTTGCTGCAGGTAATTGAAACCAAAAAAACCGTAATAATTTAAACTTAACTCCTTTTAAGAGTTTTAACTGTCCGCAATCCATTACAGAAAGTACAGTTTTTTTCCTGTTTAAAAAATACGTTAGATAATGTACATCGCCAGTTACATGATTGACAGCTGATTGCCTTGAAGCAGCTTCAATACTATTATAAAGCCTTTTGAAGATTCCATTGCTTTCGTATTTTGAAATGCTTATTTCAGGAATAATATAGGGGGGTAAGGCCCGGCGTACTTCCTTAAAATAATTCTCGATGCTAAAATTATTATACTTACGTGCCTTTCTTTGAAAATAGGTCACCTTAATACCTTTGTTTATGCTGTTAGTTCCCACTCTATATATTTATCTTCTTCAGCAATTAACTTTTGTATCAATTCATTATTTGAGATATCGTATTGCCACCCTAACTCCTGCTTAGCTTTTGTATTATCGCCATAAATTATTTCCAGGTCCACAGGTCTTAATAAAGCAGCATCCTGCTGTACGTGTTTATTTTTATCAAGATCCAGGTTTTTGAAAACGATATCCACAAGATCTTTTAAAGCCATTACGTTGCCTGAACATATCAAAAAATCGCCGGGAGTGTTTTGCTGAAGTATAAGCCACATTGCTTTAACATACTCCGGTGCAAAGCCCCAATCTCTCTTCACCTCAAGATTACCAAGAACAAGGGGGCCTTCATGTATTCCTTTTTTAATTTTTATTGCAGTATTAATAATTTTTTTTACAACGTAATTTTCGCCTCTAAGCGGCGACTCGTGATTAAATAAAATTCCGCACGAACAAAAAATATTATTGCTTTCCCTGTAATTAACAGCCACCCAATGTGCAGCTGCTTTGGAAATGCCATATGGACTTGCCGGACGAAAAATAAGACTCTCCTTTAATGGCAGATCTTCTTCAGGAACATTACCGAACATTTCACTGCTGGAGGCCTGATAAAATTTTATCTTACTATTAGTCGCTTTAATGGCATACAGCCAGTTTAAAACACTAAGTATGTTATAATTTAATGTTGAAAACGGATCTATAAATGAAAAGCCAACAGAACTTTGAGAGGAGAGATTATAAACTTCATCTGGTCCTATTTTTTTTAAAACTTTTATAACCCTATCCTTATCGAGTGATGATAATTCTATAATTTCTACTTCTTTATTTATTCCAAGATATCTTAACTTTTTATCATCATAATCCAATAAATCCCTGGTAACTCCATATACTTTATAACCTTTTTCCAATAACAATGCGGCAAGATAGGCTCCATCCTGGCCAGTAATCCCAATTACGATCGCTTTTTTAAGCATTAATATTTTTATGCAACAAAACCAATGTTAATAAATGAGACCAATGCAAATTGCCCGACAGGAACTTTTCATAATTTATCTTAGTTTCTCCATTTGCCGAAAACATACTTTCCTTAACCAATTCATCCTTTGCAAGCCATTCTTTAAAAGGGAATGAAAATCCCATCTTAGGCCGGTTCCATATAGGCTCGGGTAAAATGTCTTTAAAGGTATCTATCAACAATTGTTTTTTAAAATTGCCCGCATATTTTATTGATGATTGTATCTGCAGGGAAAGCTCAATAAATTCTTTATCCAAATAAGGCACTCGTATTTCAACTCCATGAGCCATACTCATTACATCACTATCCCTCAATAATTGATTCTGCATGTATAGGTTCATTTCTATCCAGCTTGCCTGATTACCAGGTGCAAGATGGTTTATTTTATCTAACACAGGTTGTTCATTTAATATTTCCCAAACCTGAGACTCTTTCATATTTAATTGTTTCGCAATTTCAACAGGTATAAAATGTCCACGTAAAAAAAGATATTTTCCTTTTGCACCTCCCAAACGTAAATAGGAAAGTCGACGTAATTTTTTTGATTTTGAAATAGCTGAATTTTTTAAAACCAAATCCGGCAACTTTTCTAACATATTAACTTTGCTCATCCTTCCAAATGAAGGGTAACCTCCATATAATTCATCTCCACCTACACCTGATAGCACGGCTTTTAACCCTATTTCCTTAGCATACTTACTAATAAACCAGGTATTAATTCCATCTGTACTGGGAAGATCCATATCCCTTAAGAGGCCGGGTAAATGTTGATGAAATTCTTGCTCAGATAAAAGATGCTGATGATGATTACACGCAAGACGATTCAACACCATATCCTGATATTTTTTTTCAGAATATTGATTTTCAGCAAAATAAAGTGAAAGTGTATTAAGTTGCCCCTTACTTTTTTTATTTGCCAAAAGAGCGGCAATTGAAGAATCTAACCCTCCACTCAAAAAAATTCCAATTGGAGCGTCTGATAATAAATGCCGGTTAACTGCCGTACTTAAACAATCTTTTATTAATGAGATGGCCTCACTTCTGTTAGAAATTGTTTCACCATAGTTGTAGTGGCTATAAGTAAATATACTCCAACTTCCGTCGGGTATATGATATTTTAAAAAAGTTCCTTTTGATAAAGGTTTTACATGGTATAATGTTGTAATTGGTTCGGGTAAATGCCCATAAGCCATCATGTACACTGGCCAATACGGATGCTCTTCCTGTAATTGTGGAATATTTTTGAATGCCTTAATTTCCGACCCAAACACAAGTTGCTTGCCACTAACTGAATAATATAGTGGTTTAATGCCCGCTGAATCTCTTACTAAATACAAAGTAGATTGTATATTATCCCACAAGGCAAAAGCAAACATTCCATTAAATTTTTCAAATGCATCAGTGCCCCACGCTGCAAAGGATGCCAGAATAACTTCAGTATCACTATTTGAATTAAATTTTAACCCTTTTTTAACAAGTTTTGCTTTTAATTCTGGAAAGTTGTACAGTTCTCCATTATAAGTAATATGATAACGGCCATCTGCATAACTCATTGGCTGATGCCCGGCAGAACTCAGATCAAGTAGTGCAAGCCTTCGATTGCCAAGAACTAAATTATTTTCTGGGGAAGTATAAGTACCTTCATCATCCGGGCCACCATGTTTTAGGATATGGCACATGCCCTTAACCAATTCCTGCAATTTTTCTACACTACATGATTGATCAATTATTCCTGCTATTCTACACAACTATCCTATAATTTTTTGGATGGCTCTTAAAAATTCAAGCTATATTTTCAAGATTTTTTTTATCAAAATGGGCACTTAATTGTAACCCCATACTTTCTATTTTAACAAAGGCTCTGCTACCTGAAAGCTCAAGTAATATACCTTCATAATTCATTAAAACTCCCTGCCGTACTCTTACTTTTTGATTTACCTGCAAACCGATTTTTTCAACAACAATCTCAGAAAATTCGTTTAAAAACTTTTTTATTATATTAATTTCTTCAGGTTTTATTTTAGCAGGTTTACCTAACCAGTAAACATAATTCAGAATACCTTCTATTCGTTTTAAATCCCATTTCTTTTGCTCTTCCACCCTCACAAATACATATCCTTTAAATAAGGGTTCAAAAATAATTTTTTTTCTATCGCTCCACTGTTTCACCACTTTATTTAATGGACAATAGTTTTCTATTCCTTTTACATCCAATATTTGTGCAATTTTTTTTTCCCACCGGGGTCTCGTATTTACAGCATACCAGTTTAAATTTATTTCAATCATAGACAAAGCTTCGCTGTCCCTCAGTCACATAGATTTAGACTGAAAGGATAATATATTACATCCACGCTTTTGTTACGTACTCAGTAACTAATTGCGTAAAAAATTTTTAATTTTTGTCATAAATCCTTTCTTCTCTTCTTTAATATAATAACCTTGGCCTCCTTCACCGTAACCATATCCAAATCCATAATTACCATACCCATAACTACCATACCCGTAATTACCACCAATCCCTCTACGTTTTAATCCATTAAAAACAATGCACATGTTCTTAAATTTATTTTGTTTTGATAAATTATCGATAAGTTTTAGATACATTTTAGGCGTGGCATTATGCCTTACTACAAATATTGTAGTATCAGCATAATCTTTTAATAATAAAGAATCTGAAACAGGGCCTATGGGAGCAGAATCTATTATAAGATAATCAAACGTTTTTTTCAATTGTTCAATCATTTCCTTAAACTTATTGCTTAAAATGAGTTCAGATGGATTTGGTGGAATTGCGCCAGCAGAAACAACAAATAAGTTTTTAATTTTTGTTTCTTTAATAATCCCTTCTAAAGGTATTTTTCCTACAAGATAATTTGATATTCCCGGATCGCGACTAACGTTAAGCAAATTACTAAGCCTGGGTTTTCTAAGGTCAAGTTCTAACAGAGCAACTTTTTTATCAGTAAGTGTATGGCTTATAGCAAGATTTATTGAAATAAAACTTTTCCCCTCACCAGAAATATTTGAAGTTATAAGCGTGGTTTTAGCATCTTCGCTTAAAGCCATAAAACTAAGGTTCGTTCTTAAGGAGCGAAACTGTTCAGCTATAATTGTACGCTTACCTTCCTGAATAACAATTGGACTTTTAGATGTTACCTGGATGATTTCGCCAACTACAGGAACTTTTGTTTTATCTTCAATTTCATTGGTAAATAAAACTTTGCGATTGAATTGTTCTCTTAAAAGTATAATAAAAACAGCTACTAACACTCCGATTAATAATCCAGCCAGGTAATAATTTTCTGGGATCGGTTTAATAGGGCCAAAAAAACTGGCATTTTCAATAACTTTTAAATCAGCGATTGTAGATGCCGAATTTAACGCGGTTTCTTCACGTTTTTGAAGGAGGTAGCTGAAAATATTATTTTTGATTGCTTGTTCACGTGTTACGTCAATTAAACCACGTTCCTGTTGCGGTATTCTACGCAACATACTAGTATTTGCACCAATAGTTGATATAAGATTTCCGCGGGCTGATGAAAGATTCATCTTAATATTTCGCATATTCTCTTTAATATCACTTCTCAATCTATTAACTTGCTCTTCACCTAATAAAACGGCATCGCTTTTTTCACCCGCTATACTTTTGCTTCTTTTTAATTGTATTTCTGCATCGTATAATCTATTCACCAAAATGCCTAAAGTAGGATCGTTAAGTAATTGTAAAGAAGGAACAACACTTGCGTTCTTTTCTTTACTGTCAACATAATTATTTACATCGTTTAGCACGTCAAGTTGAATGTCAATTTCACCCTTTCGCTTATCTAAATCTTTGACACTCTCTAAAAACATTTCGCCTTGTGAGCTTAAATCTATTATCTGATTTTTAGATTTATATTTTTGAACATTTTTTTCTACACTATCTAATTGATTTGTTACGAAACCCAATCGATTATCAATGAAAGCCAGTGTTTTGGCTGCAGTTTCATTTTTGTCATCAATAGCATTAGCATTGTAAACTTTAAATAATCTTGAAAGTATATCAACACCTTTTTCAGGAACAGGAGTTTCTATCTTTAATTCAATCACCGTAGATTGAGTTGATATGGGATTCGCTTTTAGATCCCTACTAATTATCCCACCCGCAGTACTCTCAATTGAATTAAATAGTACATAATAGTTTTTCCCCTTTAGATTTCTCGGATATAAAGGATTTACAACAACCTGGTAAAAATTATTATTTAAACGCACACTATCATTAAAACTAATTGTTTTAGAATCAATATTTATGGCATTCCGATTCCAATCGATGGTGAAAAAATATTTTTTTGAAGTATTAATATTATCCATGCTGGAAGTCCGAAAGTAAACCGGGGAATTTTCTTTATATAATTCCTCTATTCTTACCTTTCCTTCATTATAAACCGACGCATATAAATGAAGTTCTCTAACAAC
>JBBJOK010000410.1:0-2827 GCA_037721545.1 Chitinophagaceae bacterium | reverse complement strand
GCAAGTTTGTAACCAAAATAGAATTTACATACCGCACCACAGGAAACGTTTTAAAGGGCAGAGCAAATGTTCTTGTTTTTGGTAAAAGATATAAAGGTTATTAATTACGCATAGCAATGTTTCTTTTGCGTCATACTAAAACGACCTTACTACTTTGACAGATGATAAAGAAAGTGATTTACTTCATACTCGTTTTAGTTGGACTTTTAATTGCTTCATATTTTTTACAACCTATCAAAAAAGGTAAAGGACTTGACACAACAATAAAATATGAACTCGTAAAGAATTGGTTAGACTTACCCAAAGGTTTGAAATTAGGAAATCCTACAGGCATAGGTATTGACACAAACCAAAATATTGTAACTTTTCATAGAGCCGACAGAGAGTGGTCTTTGTTTCGTTCAATGCCAGACAAACCAATTCAGAGTAAAACAATTTTAATTGTTGACAAAGACAATGGAAAACTTATTGAAAGCTGGGGCAACAATCTATTTATCATGCCTCACGGTTTGACAGTTGATAAGGAAAATAATATTTGGGTTACAGATGCCGGGCTTAATCAAGTCTTTAAATTTACTCACGATGGAAAACTTTTAATGAAACTTGGTGAAGCAAAAGTTGCAGGCAATGACAGTCTACATTTTGACAAACCAACAGACATTGCCATAGCAAATGACGGATCATTTTATGTAAGCGATGGATATGGGAATAGCAGAGTTGTAAAATTTTCAACTGCGGGAAAATATTTGTTTGAATGGGGCAGAAAAGGCAATAAAGAAGGTGAGTTTAACATTCCTCACGGCATTAGTTTAGACAGTGCAGGCAATGTTTATGTTGCAGACAGGGAAAACAACAGAATTCAAGTATTTGACCCAAATGGTAAGTTCATTAAACAATTTGTTGACGGCAGTTTTGGGGCAATTTGTTCTGTTGCATTTGACAAAGAAAAATCCAAACTATTTGCAGTTGACGATTTTACTTTTTTAAAACTCAAACATCATGGTTCAGACGTTTTCGTTTTTGACACAGCAGGACAGGTGCAAACAAGATTTGGCAGAAGTGGCTCTTACAATGGTTCAGTTTCTTGGCATCACGACCTTGCAATTGACAAAGACGAAAATATTTACGTTGGCGACATTTTAGGAAACACAATTCAAAAATTTATAAAAGTTTCAAACAAGTGACAGAGAAGTACGAACGCACAACAAAAGTATTGCTGCAAGTGGGGGCGGGACGTTGGAGCAATCGGCTGCAAATCGCTATCAGAAATTGTTTCAGCTCGACGAACAAAGCCAGGCAAAAGTTCTTACCCTCAACTTTTAAATAAAACCAAGCTGCAGTTCCGGGCTGGACATTATAAAATCCCCCACCTGCAGCAATACTCAATCGTTTTTGGCCACTAATCTTTACACTTCCTTTGTAGTCTCTTAATTTTCCTAAATTTAAAAATTTCTTAGGCCACATATCTTGCTATTTGTGTTGCTACTACTAACCTTATATTTCCTTTTCTTAATTCGGGTAAGGATACCCTTGCATTACCCCTGTCTGGCTTATCTTTTAATCCTCGTTCTCGTAAATTTATTTCTCTTGCGCTTTTGGTAAGGTCTCGATTCCATTCCAGGGCATTCATGCTAAGATCAAGATGGGCATCTATTATAAACATGTTTTATAAGAATTATATGTTGATCTTTCTATCTCTTGCGATTATTTTCCATTCACGGGTAGCTTCATTATTTTCTACGATTTGTGCACGTTCGTATAAAGCACAAGTTGGGCAAATATGGAAAGGCATTCCATACAATACATCCCCGAGTTTATAAGAATGGCCTGCATCCGTTTCCACAACTAAATGCTCTTCGCTCTGACTAATAAATTTTAATTCCGGAGCATTTAAAAAATGGACACGCTTGCTTAATTCATTTTCTGCTGATATAGATTTGTGCCCAAGATCAAGGCAAAGCTTTGTTTCATCCGGCATTGAAATTACACGGGAGATTACTAAAGCAGCCGGAAGAAAATGCTGCTCAGAACATAGCATTTCATAACCCTTGTCCCAATAAACAAATGTGCCCGGACTACATTCAATATTCTTTCTTTTTGCATGAACAGGAAATGTAGGAGAACCTCCTGCAATTATTATGGGTTCAACAAAACCTTGGGTCATTAATGTTTGTTGAAGTTGTTCAACAGCCATAAAAGCTTCATTGCACTCAACCGTTCGTTGGTTAAAATCTTTTGTTCTGATGTGGCCATCGTATGCATGCAGCCCAACAGAATTTATTCCATTCATTACACTGCATTGCTTATATAGTTCTATAGCTTTATCTCCGGGAACTATACCTGTTCTGCTCATGCCCACATTTAAATCAATGTATACCTGAATTTCAATTTGATTTTCTAATGCCGCTTCAGCAATCTTTTTAGCGAACTCATTATTATCAACCAGACACGAAAATTTAGTTTTTGGATATTGTTTTATTAAAGAGATAAACCGTTGCAATTTAGTTTCCGTAGGTTGATACGCCATCAACACATCAGGAGCTTCGGCAATTGCAAGCATTTCTGCCTCGGAAATAGTTGCGCATTTAAATTTATGGATACCGGCATCCATCATTAATAAAGTTGCCTCCGTACTTTTATGTGTCTTTGCATGAGGTCGCAATCTTCTTACATCATCAATCATTGATAGTAAGATCCTAATGTTCTCTTTAACTCTATCATGATAAATAATTAATGCCGGAGAATCAATCGCATCAATATTTTTGATTTGATACCATTCCGATATTATATTATCTCTCATGCTATAATTTAATACATGGCTTCAATT
>JBBJOK010000069.1:8503-11515 GCA_037721545.1 Chitinophagaceae bacterium | reverse complement strand
TGTAATTCCGGTGCGGAAGCCAATGAAAATGCGTTAAAGCTTGCTTCTTTTCATAACGGACGAAAAAAAGTTATTGCTTTCACAAAAGCTTTTCATGGAAGAACTTCTTTAACAGTTGCCGCTACAGATAATGTAAATATTGTTGCCCCTGTAAATGAAACTGATAATATCGTGTTTCTTCCTTTCAATGATGAAAATACATTAGAAGAATATTTTAAAAAGCATGGCAATGAAATATCTTCTGTTATTATAGAAGGCATTCAGGGTGTTGGGGGTATCAATATTGCAACAGAATATTTCTTGCAGAAAATTAGAAATTTATGTGACCAATATAATGTTGTCTTCATTGCTGATAGCGTACAATGTGGATATGGCAGAAGCGGCAGGTTTTTCTCTCAGGACTATGCGAATGTGAATGCAGATATTTACACAATGGCAAAAGGTATGGGCAATGGTTTTCCGGTTGGCGCAATAATAATTGCACCACATATTCAGTCAAAACATTTTATGCTGGGCACTACTTTTGGAGGCAACCATCTGGCCTGTGCAGCAGCACTAGCAGTTTTAGAGGTTATTGAATCTGAAGATTTAATGAACAATGCCCAAAAAGTTGGCGAACATCTCATGAATGAATTAAAAAACATTTCTGAACTGCAAAATGTAAGAGGAAGGGGATTGATGATAGGTTTTGATGTTCCGGAAAAATTAAAAGATCTTAAGAAAAATTTATTGTGGAAACATCACATTTTTACAGGTGAAGCCAAACCAAATGTTATTCGGTTACTTCCTTCACTCGCATTAACTATTGATGATGCAGATAATTGTATTGCGGCCATAAAAAAAGAAATAAGCTCTCTTCAAAATTATTTGAATCCTGTGAATAATGATTTAAATTCTTCATTTAAAAATACTCATGTAAGGGTTAAGGATATATGAAAAATTTTATTTCTGCTCATGATGTTCCTGATATAAATGCGTTGGTTAAAAAAGCATTGGAATATAAGAGCGATCCTTTTAAAGATAAACATATAGGTGCTAATAAACGGATTGGTTTATTATTTCTTAACCCGAGTATGCGTACTCGTTTGAGCACCCAACTTGCTGCTCAAAATTTAGGGATGGAAGCAATCGTCTTTAATGTTGGCCAGGAAGGGTGGACGCTGGAATTTGAAGATGAAGCCATTATGAGTGGCACTACAGTTGAACATGTTAAAGATGCGGCACCCGTATTGGGAAAATATTTTGATGTTCTGGGTGTCCGTACTTTTCCATCTCTAAAAAATAGGGAAGATGATTATAGCGAGCTATACATAAATCAGTTTATAAAATACGCTGGTATCCCTATAATTAGTTTAGAAAGCGCAACACTTCACCCATTGCAAAGTTTAACTGATTTAATTACTATCAAAGAAAACTTTACTGCTAAGCGCAGACCTAAAATAGTACTTACCTGGGCGCCACATGTAAAGCCCCTGCCTCAGTGTGTTGCAAACAGTTTTTCTCAATGGATAAATGCCTGGGGAGAAGCAGATTTTGTAATTACACACCCCGAAGATTATGAGCTGGATGAACAGTTCACGGGCAAGGCATCAATTTCCAACAATCAGGATGAAGCCTTGAAAAATGCAGATTTTGTCTATGTAAAAAACTGGAGCACATATAAAGATTACGGTAAAATATATTGTAATGATCCTGGGTGGATGCTTACAAATGAAAAATTAAGACTTACAAATTCTGCAAAGGTTATGCATTGTTTACCTGTGCGGCGAAACGTTGAGCTAAGCGATGAAATATTAGATAGTGAATGCAGTTTAGTAACACAACAAGCTGCTAACAGAGTGTGGGCTGCACAGACTGTATTAAGTGAAATCTTGCAGATCAATGGATAATTTATTTGTCATAAAAATCGGCGGTAACATCATAGATGATGAAGGAAAACTTTCATCATTTTTAAAGGACTTCGCTTTAATTAAAGAAAGGAAGATCTTAATACACGGCGGTGGAAAGCTTGCTACAAATATTGCAGAACAACTAAATATTCCCCAGCAAATAATTGAGGGCCGCAGGATAACGGATGCAGAAACTTTAAAAGTGATTATCATGGTTTATGCCGGCTACATCAATAAAAATATTGTTGCGCTGTTGCAAGCCAATAATTGTAATGCTGTGGGTTTAAGTGGTGCAGATGGAAATTTGATTGTAGCACATAAAAGAACTTCTAAAGTCCTCTCTTTTGGAGTGGATTTAGGTGAGGTAAATTATGGTTTTGCAGGTGATATTGATAAAGTAAACTGTGAATGGTTGTGGAAATTATTGGAGAATGATTTTACGCCGGTAATTTCTCCTGTAACACATGATAAAAAAGGGCAATTGCTGAATACCAATGCAGATACTATAGCACAGGAAATCGCAAAAAGCATTACTGATCAATACAAGGTTACTTTAATTTATTGTTTTGAAAAAAAAGGTGTTTTGGGAAATGCAGATGATGAAAGTACATTAATCTCAAAAATTAATACTTCAGCCTATAAAGAGCTAAAAGAAAAAAAGCTAATTCATTCTGGAATGATTCCCAAATTGGATAACGCATTTGCGGCCTTGAAGAACGGAGTAAAAAATGTTATCATCGGCAAGGCAGAAGATTTGACCCAATTAATTGCCGGATCATCCGGCACAAGCATCCGTAATGAACAATAAAGATTTAAATATTTTGCAGCGTGAGGCAATTGATCTTTTAAAAAAATTAATTGCAACACCATCTTTCAGTAAGGAAGAAAATATTACTGCTTCTGTGATTGAAGAATTTTTGCAATCAAAGGATGTATCTACAGAAAGATTTTTGAATAATATCTGGGCTAGAAATAAACATTTTGATGAAACAAGACAAACTATTCTTTTAAATTCTCATCACGACACAGTAAAGCCCAACAAAGGTTATACGTTAGATCCTTTTTCTCCATTAGAAAACGAAAACAAACTTTTTGGTTTAGGAAGTAATGATGCGGGGGGAGC
>JBBJOK010000069.1:5374-8403 GCA_037721545.1 Chitinophagaceae bacterium | reverse complement strand
GCAAGAGAAGAAGGAGTAAATGCGATTTACAAAGCCATAAAAGATATTGAATGGTTTAAAACCTATCGTTTCCCAAAAAATTCTGAATTACTAGGCCCTGTAAAAATGAGCGTAACATCTATTTATACAGAAAATAAATCACATAACATTACACCTTCGCAATGCAGCTTTGTTGCAGATGTGCGTGTAAATGAGCTGTATACTTTTGAAGAAGTGGTAAATACTATAAAAGAAAATGTAGAAAGCAACATTATACCAAGAAGCACAAGGCTGCGTTCTACATCAATTAGTCTGGATCATCCTTTGGTTGCTGGTGGCCTAACTTTGGGAAGAAGTTATTATGGCTCACCAACAACTTCAGATAAAGCTTTAATGCCCTTTCCTGCATTAAAACTGGGCCCCGGGGATTCTGCCCGAAGTCATATTGCGGATGAATTTATATATCTTGATGAAATTAAAACAGGAATAGAATTGTACATTAAATTATTACAACAAATTTTATAGGAAATGAAATTGTGGCAAAAGGATAAAAATGTTTCTTCTGCGGTTGAAAAGTTTACTGTTGGTAATGATAGAGAACTCGATCTTTATCTGGCAAAATTTGATGTGCTCGGGTCTTTGGCGCATATTAAAATGTTGGAGTCAGTGGGCTTATTATCTAAAAAAGAATTGGACCTGTTAGAATCAGAATTAAAAAATATTTATAAACAAATAAGTACAGGAAATTTTCAACTGGATGATGGTGTTGAAGATATCCACTCACAAATAGAATTTTTACTTACTACAAAACTTGGAGATGTCGGCAAAAAAATTCACAGTGCCCGTTCCAGAAATGATCAGGTTTTGGTTGACTTAAAACTTTTCTTAAGAAGCGAAATTGAAAAAATTGTTATCAGTACAAAAGATTTTTTTGATTTGCTGATTCAGCAAAGTGAAAAGTATAAAGATGATTTATTACCCGGCTATACGCACCTTCAATTAGCCATGCCTTCATCTTTTGGTTTATGGTTCGGCGCTTATGCAGAAAGCCTGGTAGATGATCTTATTACACTTCAGTCAGCTTATCAGATTGTAAATAAAAATCCGCTGGGTTCCGCGGCGGGCTATGGTTCTTCGTTTTCGATAAACAGGAAAATGACAACTGAATTGTTAGGGTTCGATAATCTTAATTACAATGTTGTTTATGCACAAATGGGGCGGGGGAAAACAGAAAGAATTGTTGCTTCATCTTTAGCAAACATTGCTGCAACACTTTCTAAATTAAGTATGGATGCCTGTCTTTATCTTAATCAGAATTTTGATTTTATTTCTTTCCCTGATGAGTTAACGACAGGTAGCAGTATTATGCCACACAAAAAAAACCCGGATGTATTTGAGCTCATTCGTTCCCATTGCAATCGAATTCAGGCATTACCAAATGAGATAATGTTGATGACAACAAATCTCCCATCAGGGTATCACCGGGATTTGCAATTGCTTAAAGAACATCTTTTACCTGCGTTTAATGATCTGCAAAATTGTTTACAAATGGCAGCATTGATGTTATCTAATATAGAGGTAAAAAAAGATATTTTAGAAGACGAAAAATATAAATTCATTTTTAGCGTAGAAGAAGTAAATAAGTTGGTATCAAACGGTATGTCTTTCCGGGATGCTTATAAAAAAATTGGTGCTGATATTGAAAGTGGAAGTTTTAGTTATGAAACTAAGGTGGCTCATACACATGAAGGATCAATTGGCAATTTGCAAACCGCAGAAATACAGCAAATGATGAAAACAATTTTGTTGCAATTTAATTTTGATAAAGTAAACAAGGCGTTGGAGCAATTAATACATTAATTTGCCGCCTCTAATTTATTGCCCATCATGGCAGAAACACAAAAAAAAAGGATTGCAATTTTTGGCTCTACCGGTTCAATCGGTACTCAGGCGCTGCAGGTTATTGAAGCGAATGCTGAGTTATTTGAAGTAGAAATTCTTACCGCCCAAAACAATGATGCTTTATTGATTGAGCAGGCGTTAAAGTTTCGGCCTAATGCTGTTGTTATTGGGGATGAAAATAAATATCAGGCAGTAAAAGATGCCTTAAGTTCAACGGATATAAAGGTATTTGCTGGGGAAAATGCGCTGGAAGAAGTTGCAGATTTTGACACTTATGATATGATGTTGGCGGCTATTGTAGGCTTTGCGGGTTTAAAGCCAACATTAAAAGCAGTAGAAAATGCGAAACCAGTTGCGCTGGCCAATAAAGAAACCCTTGTTGTTGCAGGAGATATTGTGATGCAAAAAGCCCTGGAAAAAAGAGTTCCAATAATTCCTGTAGATAGCGAACATTCCGCCATTTTTCAATGTCTTATTGGAGAAACCAGAAATAAGATCGAAAAAATAATTCTCACTGCCAGTGGTGGGCCTTTTCTTGGTAAAAAACCGAATTTTTTAGTGAATGTAAAAAGAGATCATGCGCTTCAACATCCTAACTGGAAGATGGGAGCTAAAATAAGCATAGACTCTGCAACCTTGATGAATAAAGGTCTTGAAATGATTGAGGCGAGATGGTTATTTAATCTGAAGCCAGAACAAATACAGGTAGTAATTCATTCCCAGAGCATTATTCACAGTATGGTGCAGTTTGAGGATGGAAGTATGAAAGCACAAATGGGTATGCCCGATATGAAACTTCCTATTCAATATGCTTTAACTTTTCCTCAACGCGTTTATAGTGAATCACCCCGGATTAATTTCAAAAAAATGAATGTACTGAGCTTTGAAGAGCCTGATATAAAAACATTTCGCAATCTTACGCTGGCTTCCGAAGCGTTATTTAAAGGTGGCAATCTCCCCTGCGTATTAAATGCTGCAAATGAAATAGCTGTGTGGGCATTTTTGCATAATCGCATAGGTTTTTTAGATATTACTGCTGTAGTGGAAAAAACCATGAATGAAGTTGCATTTATAGAAAAGCCAAATCTTGAAGAATATTTTGAAAGCGACGGCGAGGCTCGTAATTTCGCCGCTTCTTTAATAAAAAT
>JBBJOK010000069.1:3620-5274 GCA_037721545.1 Chitinophagaceae bacterium | reverse complement strand
AATATTTTGAAAGCGACGGCGAGGCTCGTAATTTCGCCGCTTCTTTAATAAAAATGTAAATCATAATAAAAATAATTTTGGTACCGGCATTTGTTTTTCATGGCATCATCGTTGCGTCGCAATCCTTTTATCGGTATATCATGGGGGATCAAAGAAAAATACAGAGATTGAAAATCGTACCTCTTACATCGTACATCTTACATTCATTATGACAACATTAGCAATCAATTGGTCTCAGGTAGGTTTACAGGCAGGCTATTTACTTTTTTCTCTATCAATACTTGTTATTCTTCATGAATTTGGGCATTATATAACAGCTAAATGGTTCAAGTGCAGAGTTGAAAAATTTTATCTCTTCTTCGATCCATGGTTTTCATTGTTTAAAAAGAAAATTGGCGAAACTGAATATGGGGTTGGATGGCTTCCGTTGGGAGGTTATGTAAAAATTGCAGGTATGGTAGATGAGAGCATGGATAAAGAGCAAATGAAACAGCCTCCACAACCATGGGAATTTCGCAGTAAGCCAGCATGGCAAAGATTAATAATTATGCTGGCAGGGGTAGTAATGAATGTTTTGCTGGCATTTTTTATTTATGCAATGATATTATATACATGGGGCGAAAGAAAATTACCAATCGCAAACGCAACCAATGGAATTTGGGTAACAGATAGTATAATGTTTGATCTTGGATTAAGGAACGGCGATAAAATTATTGCAGTAAACAATGAACCGGTAAAATATTTTAATGACATACCTGCAAAAGTTTTGTTAGGCAAAACTGTATTATTGGAAAGAGATGGCAAAAAGGTGAATCTTGATCTTCCGGTAAATCTTATTGAACAATTGGTTGAGAAAAAAGGAAAACGCAATGATCTTATTTTACCAAGAGTACCTTTAATTATAGGTGGGTTTGATCATAAGGATACCTCACATGCAAAAAAAGCAGGTTTAAAAGAATTTGATAGAATTGTTGCTGTAGATTCTACACTCGTTGGTTTTTTCGATGAGATGTCTCCACTTTTAAGTGCTAAAAAAGGTGATACAGTTGGTATTTCATTTATCCGTGATATGCAGCCCATGCAAACCAAAGTATTGGTTGATACAAATGGGAGAATTGGTTTTGCCATTTTAAACGAAGCCCAATTTGACAGTATTGGTGTTCTAAAACAGGAAAATAGAAAGTATGGATTTTTTGCAGCTTTTCCTGCAGGTGTAAAAAAAACAGGAGAAAAATTAAACTTTTATATTCAACAATTTAAATTGCTATTAAATCCTGAAACAGGTGCTTATAAAGGCCTTGGTGGTTTTAAAGCAATGGCATCTATATTTCCTAAAAATGAATGGAATTGGGAAGTGTTCTGGAATATTACAGCCTTTTTTTCCATCGTGCTAGCTTTCATGAATTTACTTCCCATACCTGCATTGGATGGGGGGCATGTGCTCTTTACTTTAATTGAAATGATCTCCGGCCGGAAGCCGAGCGATAAATTTTTGGAATATGCTCAGATTGCAGGCATGATAGTTTTATTCGCTTTAATGCTTTTCGCAAACGGTAATGATTGGTTTGGATGGGGTAAAGGGAAATAAAAGTTATAAGAGATTCAAAACTTTTAATCCTCACAATTCGATTCCAATCTTCTTCATTAAAATAGA
>JBBJOK010000069.1:0-3520 GCA_037721545.1 Chitinophagaceae bacterium | reverse complement strand
GATTCAAAACTTTTAATCCTCACAATTCGATTCCAATCTTCTTCATTAAAATAGATGCGTTAAGACTTGTACATACCCCGGGTTTTAAACAGTAGTCAAAAAATAATTCGTCATTGCTTACCTGTACATCAAAATGATAATTGATGATATTTTGAGGATAGTCATCTTTTAAATTTGCCAGATCTAAATCATGTGTTGCAATAATGGCCGCAGCTTGATTTTTTATTAATTGCTTTATCAAAGCCACGGAGCCGGTATGCCTGTCAAGTGAATTAGTTCCTCTTAAAATTTCATCCAACAATATGAAGACTTTTTCACCAATGTTAACTTTTTCAATTAACGTTTTTAATTTTTTTAATTCAGCATAAAACGTAGAGGTGCTTTCTGCCAGATTATCCGTAATTCTCATACTGCTTATAATCTGTACATGTGATATGTTAAACGACCCTGCAGATACCGGAGCCCCTGCCATAGCTAAGACAACATTTACACCTATGCTGCGCAAGTAAGTGCTTTTGCCAGCCATGTTAGAACCTGTAACCAGCATTAGTTCGCCATTATTTTTTATTTCAATATCATTATTTATTCGTTTGGCTTGTGCTATTAATGGATGACCGATCTTTTTACCTTTAATAGAAAAATATCCGGGCATAATTTTCGGTACAACCCAATCCGGGTGATTAAATTGCAATACCGCAAAACTGTTCAGCGCTTCTATATTACCCAATGCGTCAAACCAGGTATTTAAATTTTTTTGTTGGTTGGATTTCCATTTTTCCAGATCAAGCATCTGTTGCAGATTCCAAAGCAACAAAATATTTAAAGGTGCAGATAATACAAGGTTATATCTAAGATCCAGCCTGTCAAGTAGTTTCCGCAGCTTTATAATATCTGTGGATGCAATATTATTTTTATATAAAAAAGTTGATTGTAATTCTGTAAGTAATGTGCTTTCGAAGTTTGCGTTTTCAATATGCAGAATACTTTGAGAAAGTATTTCAAGCTCTTCGGTTATCTTTGATAATTTTTCATGAATGGGAGCCACAATTTTATTTATTTGCCATGCAATAACAGCAAACACAAATAAAGACAGATACAAAACACCCGTTCTCACCACATCAAAAATATAAAGTGTTACAACACCAAGAATAATTACAGGTAATAAATAACGTAGCCATTTCCATGGTTTAAATTCTGAGAAAGCCGGTGGTTCTTCAATCCATGTTTGCAATCTTTTCTTTGTGGAAATAGTAATTTGTCTTTCTCTTCCAATGGCTTGTAAATTTTGTATCCATTCAGTTTTTTTGGATAATTCTTTGACTGCAAGTTGTCGTTCTACAATAGTTTCGGGTTTAGCAGGAAATTGTAAATAGCTCGCCAATTGAATTCCTCCCATTTCGGAAGTAGATCGGTTTATGTATTGAAATAAGGAAGCCTTTCCAAAAATATCCAGATCATTTGCATAGAGATGATCTGGAAGAGCATGCTGATTACCTTCCGGAAAATCATGATATCTTTCTTCCAGATATTTCAATTCGTCATTATTAATATTTATTAAATGATTGGTATGGTTAATAGCTGCCTTATTTTTTAAATCTGCATATAACAGTTTTACAAAAAGAATTAACAACATAATACTTACTACTATAACATACAAAATTCCCATATTCCATAGCAAGTAAAGTCCTGCAACTATTGCAGCAATGGAGCCAAAACGAAGCCATCCAAATACAGATTTCTTTTGTTGTAATTTTTTAAGATCCTCTTGCAGAGCCTTAAGCCTATTGTAATAAAATATTTTTGGTTCCATTTAAAATAATCTGATAGCTTGTAAAAGTATGGATGTAAAACTTATTATAGAGCGGTATAGTTTTTGTAAATTTGTAATTGCTTTAAACTTTTTAGCAATTGGGGCTGACCGGTTTTGACAGCATAGTTCTTTGTAAGTGTAAGCATGTAGTGCGTTGCGTAGTCAGCACTTAAATCTTAATACGAAAACTTTAAATGGCAATACTTCGTATGCCATGGCTGCTTAAGCGATAGCTTAGCAACCATTAGGGCCGTTGAGCAGGCTTGCCTGTTGCCAAGCTCTTCCGCCGACTCAAACAAAAAACGGGTTGCTGCAATCAAATGTTGTGATGATTGCTTAAGAATATTCAACTAAGGATTAGGTTGGTTAGTTTTGCTCCTGCCTTTTCTCTACAATTAATGCAAAAATAAACATGTAGAAAGCTTATAGCGGATATGTTTGGACCAGGGTTCGACTCCCTGCAGCTCCACTAAAATCAATATCAAAAGAAGTCAAAAGCCCGCAAATCCAGTGTTTGCGGGCTTTTTTGATTTTACAACCTTCCCAAATTACCCCTATTTACTTCAAATTCCAGTGAGTAATTCGTGAGTTCAACATTAACAAAAAAATGACTCACTGGAAGTGGCTTAAACTCCTGACAATCAAGATGTTCAATTTTTGAACCTATTGTCAGAATGTAACTAAAATCTCATATTTATAACCTAAAAAAGTGAGTATATGTTAGAGAAAAATTTTAGTCTGCTTTTTTACTTAAAAAAGTCAAAGAATTATTTGAAAGGTCCAATACCTATTTATCTAAGAATCACTGTGGATGGGGCTTCTAAAGAAATATCACTAGGCAGAGATTGTGATATTGATAGATGGAATACAAATTCAGGTCGGATGTTCGGGACCAAGGAAGATGCGAAATTATTAAATGCGTACCTGGACACCTTACAAACAAAAGTATATGAAGTCAGGCGGCAACTGCTGGAGAAAGATGAAACCATAACAGCAGAAGCACTGAAAAATACGCTTAGAGGAACAAACGAAAAATCAAAAATGATCATGGAAATATTTCAACACCATAATGATCAAATGAAAAATTTGGTTAGTAAAGATTACTCTCCAACTACTTTAATAAGATATAAAACTTCCTTTGGGCATACCAAGTCATTTATGGAATGGAAGTATGGGGTTTCTGATATCGATATTAAGAAATTGAATTATGAATTTATTTCTCAGTATGAGTTTTGGTTAAAATCTGTTCGCAACTGTAATCACAATACAGCCATAAAATATATATCCAATTTTAGAAAAATTGTTAACCAATGCATAAGGAACGGATGGTTAGAAAAAGACCCGTTTGTTGGATTCAAGATGATTAAAAAAGAAGTTGTTCCAGAATTTCTAACTGAACATGAAATACAGAAAATGGCTGAAAAGAAATTTGTTTCGGATCGGATAAATCAAGTACGTGATATTTTTCTTTTTTGTTGTTATACCGGATTGGCATTTGTTGATGTTAAAAAGCTAAAAGTTTCGGAAATAGGAATTGGTATTGATGGTAATAAGTGGATTTTCACTAATCGTCAAAAAACCGATACACCTTCCAGGATTCCGCTTTTACCAATTGCTCTGGAAATTCTGGAACGATATAAAGATCATCCAGTCTGTGTAAATTCCGATAAGGTTTTGCCAGTGCTCAGTAATCAGAAGTATAATGAATAC
>JBBJOK010000068.1:3879-11522 GCA_037721545.1 Chitinophagaceae bacterium | reverse complement strand
TCAATTCTAAAACAATCTGCTACAGCATGGCTCATCTTTTCAACAATTTTTTCTAATGTAATAAAGCCCTGCTTATAATATTTCAGCATTAATACCAAAGAGTGTTGTACTAGTGGCAAGCCGGAATGTGCATTTTCGTATGGGGATTGTTTTTCACTCAAAATGTGAGGCGCATGATCGGTAGCAATAACATCTAAGCGATCATCTAATAAAGCATGCCATAATGCATTTTTATTATAAGTCGATTTAATTGCGGGGTTACATTTTATCAGATAACCAAGCTTTTCATAATCAGTATCAGTAAAATGCAGGTGATGCACACAAACCTCTGCTGTGATCTTTTTTTCCTTTAAAGGGATGCCATTATTAAAAAGAGATAGTTCTTTTTCTGTAGAAATATGTAGTATATGTAATCGGCTCTTGTATTTTTTTGCAAGTGAAACCGCGAATGATGAAGATTGATAACAAGCTTCATCATTTCTTATTATGGGATGATCTGACGGGTGTAATTCTCCTTTTTCATTTTTTAATTTTTCATAATTTGCTTTAATTATCTTTTCATCTTCACAATGTGTAGCTATCAATAATTCGCTCTCCCTAAAAATTTTATTTAGTGTTGCTTCATTATCAACCAGCATATTTCCTGTGCTGGACCCCATAAAAATTTTTATGCCACAAATTTCTTTACTTTTTTTATTCATTCGTAAAACATCCTCAGCATTGCTATTGCTTACACCCATGTAAAAAGAATAATTTGCCAAAGAATCTTTTGATGCAATTGCATACTTTTCCTCTAAGAGTTTTTCTGTTAGTGCATTTGGGATTGTATTCGGCATTTCCATAAAACTGGTTACCCCGCCTGCTACCGCTGCCTTGCTTTCAGAATAAATTGTAGCTTTATGGGTTAGCCCTGGTTCCCTAAAGTGTACCTGGTCGTCTATAGCACCGGGCAACAAATGTTTTCCTTCACCATCTATTTCTGTAATCTTTTCTTTTATATTAATATCTATCCCTATACGTTCAATTCTGCTTTTTTGCACCAACACGTCTGCAATTATTATTTTTCCTTCATTTACAACCGATATATTTTTAATAAGATATTTTTGCATATTCAAAAGTTAATAAACACCTATATGCAATTTATGAAATGCTTCATTAGACTGGCTGCTTTTCTTTGTCCCGCTTTTGTTTTTGCTCAATCAACCTACATTCCATTAGGTTCAAAGGCATATGATTTTATCGATAGGATGGAAATAAAACTGCAGAGAAATAAGAATTTAAATTTCTCCCCAATAAAACCTTACAATCGTAAAAAAATTATAAAAGAACTTGAATATTTTAATAATACAAATACCCCTTTGGAAGCTACAGATGATGTTGATGAATATATTGACCCCCCTGAGCTTTCCCGGGTAGATGAATATAATCTTTCCAGCTTATTTATGAACAATTCTGAATGGGTAAGTAACCCCAGTGAAGAATTTGAAAGCAGAAACCCCATTTTAAATAATTTTTACAAAACCAAAGCCAATTTATTAGAAGTAAGCAGTGAAGATTTTTTTCTTGCAATAAACCCAATCCTTAATTTACAATTTGGCACATCTTCAGGAGGTAATAGAATATATCTCAACACCAGGGGAGTATCTGCAAGGGGTATGATCGCAAATAAAGTTGGATTTTCAGGAACAATAACTGAGAACCAGGAAAAAGGGCCTGTTTTTTTTCAGAATAGAGTAGATGAATTTAGAGCTGTGCCCGGGAATGGTTTTTACAAGTCTTTTAAAAACAATGGCTATGATTATTTTGACGCAAGAGGTTATATAACCTTTAATGCAGCAAAATATATCGACTTCCAGTTTGGGTACGATAAAAATTTTATTGGCAATGGCTACAGAAGCATGTTTTTAAGTGATTATGGAAACAGCAATTTATTTTTAAAGATCAATACAAGAATATGGAAGTTTAATTACCAGAATATTTTTTCGGAGTTAATACCCCAGTTTAAAAAAAGTGGCGATGTTTTGCTTCAAAGGAAATATGCAGCTATGCATCATTTAAGCATGAACATTACAAAATGGCTGAACGTGGGTTTGTTTGAGGGTGTAACATTTGGTAGAAAAAACCATTTCGATTTTCAATATTTAAATCCATTAATTTTTTACAGGCATATAGAGGGCGCCATCGGCAGCCCCGATAATGCAGTTGCCGGCCTTGATTTTAAAGCGAATGTTGCAAAAACTGCCCAAGTATACGGACAGCTTTTGTTAGATGAATTTGTATTGGCAGAATTAAAAAAGAACCGGGGGTCCTGGGTCAATAAATATGCAGCCCAGCTAGGGGTTAAATATGTTGATGCTTTTAAAATTAATAATCTTGACCTACAGCTGGAAGGTAACCTAGCTCGCCCATTTACCTATTCTCATAATGATACATTTGCCAACTATACACATTATAACCAACCGTTGGCACATCCATTGGGAGGTAACTTTAGAGAGTTTGTGGGAATAATAAAATATCAACCAGCTCCGAAAATATATTTATATGGAAGATTAATTTATTATGTACAGGGATTGGACTCTTTGGGAAGAAATTTTGGAAGTAACCCTCTCAAAAGTTATTTAACCCGGCCAAGAGATTTTGGCTTTTTTATTGGCAGTGGAAACAGAGCGAAGGCCCTAAATGCAACTTTTGTTGCTTCTTATGAATTAAAAGAAAATCTTTTTATTGATGCAACCGCTTTGTTAAGAAACTTTAAGGTAAGAGAGTTGGCTTCTACGGATAATACAAAATTGTTTTCAGTGGGTATAAGATGGAATATAGGCAGAAGGGAATACGATTATTAGTTGCAATTATTGCCAATCAAGCTGTTAGCTGCGCCTTTTCCTTTCTTCAGCATTGTCAATTGTTGGTTGTTTAAGCGTTAGTTTCAAACTTAAATATCCGGTTAGCCCTGCAATAAATGACGAAATTAAAATCACAAACTTTGCGTTGTTGATTATGGTCTCGTTGTCAAAAGCAAGAAGTGTTATAAATATTGACATAGTAAATCCTATACCACCTAAAAAGCCAACTCCTACAATTGATTTCCAATTCATATCGTCTGGAAGTTTGCAAAGCCCAAATGTTACCGCTAAAAAAGTGAATAAAAATATGCCTAATGGTTTGCCCACAATAAGTCCAAGTGCAATTCCTATACTGTAATCCTGTGTTAAGGTCTGCCCAATGTCGGAGCTTAAAACAATGGCTGTGTTGGCTAAAGCAAAAATGGGTAGAATAATAAATGCCACTGGCTTGTGTAAGGAGAGTTGTAAAATATATGAAGTAGATTTTTCGTCTCCGTTGCTGAATGGAATTGCAAAAGCCAAAAGAACACCCGTGATGGTAGCGTGAACCCCTGAATTAAGCATGAAATACCACATAGCAAGGCCGCCAATTAAATATGGAATTAGGTTTCTCACTTTTAGCCGGTTGAAAACTAAAAGCAAAGCGAAAATTCCAAACGCTATGAAAAGGTTTGTCCAAAGAAGTGTTTTGGTATAAAATATTGCAATTATTAGAATTGCTCCCAAGTCATCAATTATGGCTAATGCTGTTAAAAACACTTTTAAAGATGTTGGAACCCGGTTACCTAATAGAGATAAAATTCCTAAGGCAAAAGCGATATCTGTAGCCATTGGAATACCTGCACCCGATTGTGTTTCAGTCCCAAAGTTGAACAACATAAAAAGTCCGGCAGGTATTATAATGCCACCAAGTGCTGCGAAAATTGGCAATAAAGCATCTTTGATTTTTGCTAGTTCTCCATGATAAATTTCTCGTTCAAGTTCTAAACCGATTAATAAAAAGAAAATCGTCATTAGTCCATCGTTAACCCAATGTTCAATACTGTGTCCTGCTAATTGAGTTTGCCAAAAATGGTGGTAGTCTGTCCCAAAATTTGAGTTGGCAAGTGTCAAAGACAAAATTGTACAACCGATTAAGATTAGTCCGCCTGCTTTTTCACTGTCAAAAAAATCTTTAAATAATTTGGTCACTTCACTAAATTTATTTCATCTGCCAATGCTGCCAAGGTGTATGAAATGGTTGAGGGTAGAATACCGCTATTCCCTACTTCTGGATTTATGAATTATTCAAAAAATATAACCTGGCCCGTATCAACATCATAAAGGCCGCCGATTATCTTCAGTTCATGGTTCTGTTCCATCTCCCGTAAAATGCTGCTTTGCTCTTTTACTTTTTTAACCGTTAAAAAAACATTGTTTACTGTAACATTTCTTAAAAAAACTTGATTGTTTTCGGTCCTGTCTGTTATTGTTTCAATTTCCTGCTCAATCGCAGGTTTAATTTTATTTAATAGTCCGGTAATGTTGCCAAGAACGATATTATTACAAGCGCCAATAATTGCCCCGCAATTTGTATGGCCAAGTACCACAATAAGTTTAGAGCCTGCAATTTTACAGGCAAGTTCCATGCTTCCTAAAATGTCATCATTTAAAATATTACCCGCAATGCGTATGCTTAAAATATCTCCCAGCCCCTGATCAAAAATAAGTTCAGCAGAAGTTCTTGAATCTATACAACTTAAAATGGCTGCAAAAGGAAATTGGCCTGCTGATGTTTCGTTAACCTGCTGTAATAAATTTCGATGAGCCTTAATATTATTTACAAATCTTTCATTTCCTTCCTTTAACAAGCCTAGCGCAAGTTCTGGTGTTAATTCGTTTCTTGTTTCTTTGGTATATGCTTTCATTAAATAATTTTATTGGGCGTGCCTCTTTGGTCTGGCTATTTGCTGCAAGTTCTCACTTCACTACGTTCACTTAGCTTAGTTCCAAGCTTTTCGCTGCTATTCCTCACGCAGTTAAGCTTTATGAAAATTTCATTAACAGCGAAAGTAAGATAAAATTTATTTTTGCTAAGAGACTTAGATATTGAGGAGAGGACCTTAAAAAGCTTAAACTAAAATGAAAGTATAGGATTGTGTAATTTTTTTTAATAAATAATGTCTACGCAATATGTCGATCAAAAACATATAATATGGAGCAATAAAAAAAATTATTCTACAGTTAGAGAAAAGGTGATCATCTTGGAGTTGATCTTGTCTATCACATTGGAGTATCGTAAACTTTCATCACGAACATGAAGATTGCGAAGGCCGCTACTTAACTTTATTTCAGGAGTAAGAACAAATACTGGAAAATAAAAGTGAAAGCCAAGACCAACTTCTGCACTAAAATCTCCCTTTTTCAATTTTATAAGATCTTCTGCACTTCTTTTGCCGGTATTGCTTGCCAAATCATAATCATATTTCATCCCCGCAATCGCATATACTTTAAGATTATTTATTCTGTCGCTGCTGAATTTAATATTCACAGGAAAACTCAGGGTAATTGAAGATACTTTCTTCTCTAAAAAGGAAGAGTCTCCGGAAAATTTTTCGCTGTATAAAAAAGATTTTTCACTAAACGTAAGATCCAGTGGGTGAAGCCGCAAATCAAAATGATTACTCATTCTAAGATTAACTAAAAAAGCTAGATTTATACCAGCGTTATTAACACTTTCAACAACCAATATTGAATCTCTTTGTAAAAATAAAGGATGATGTGAAATTAAAAAATGAGATTTATTGTAACCTAAGTTTATACCGAAATGGTAAGGTTTATTATCATGATCAGGCAAGTTTGGCCCATTTCTTAACTGGCCCAAAGAATTAGCCCAACTAAATACAACAATACAGAGTATTATTATTTTTCTCCGCAATAGATGCTGCTTATCCCTAAACTCAATGTTTTGCATGAAGCGTTTTTATATCCAAGCTTTTTTAATATTTGAACAAATTCATTTCCTTCCGGAAATTTTTGTACTGACTCATTAAGATATTTATAGGCATCTTTATTTTTTGATACCAGTCTTCCTACCCAGGGCGTTATTACATTTAAATAAAGATTGTAGAAATCTTTTATAACCGGAAATTTTGGTTTTGTAAATTCTAACACAATTAATTTCCCGCCCGGTTTTAAAACTCTATTTATTTCCTGTAACCCAAGTTCCAGGTTTTGGAAATTACGAACCCCAAAGGCAACCGTTACGGCATCAAACGAGTTGTTGCTAAAAGTTATTGTTTCGCTATCGCCATTAAGTAATTCAATATGCTGTTGAAACCCGAGCTTTTCAATTTTTTTTTTGCCAACTTCGAGCATTCCATCGCTTATATCAATACCGATTATTTTCTCTGCGTTTAGCATTTTGTAAGATAAAATTGCCATGTCCCCGGTTCCGGTGGCTACATCTAAAATTGACTTAGGATCCAATTCTTTCAATTTTAGGATCGCTTTTTTTCTCCACCCCACATCAATGCCGGCACTTAAAAAATGGTTTAAAAAATCATATCGGAAGGCAATTTTATCAAACATTTTTTCTACTTGTTTTTTCTTGCTTTCTGAAGATTCTTTAAAAGGAACTACTGCATCATGTTGATAGTTTTCCATTGGTTGTAAAGATAGTAGCCAGATGTCAGTTGTCAATTGTCAGGTTATAGCATTTAACAATTTCCTTTATGAGGTGATACTTAATTTATTACAGGTTTGTATCTCGGCTTGATTGTATCTTGCAATAATGCACATTAAAAAAGCTCAATATATTATCAGCAGTCCTGACTATACCAAATGTCCTGCCCCTGATCTACCTGAATACGCTTTTATCGGTAGAAGCAATGTTGGTAAATCTTCGCTGATTAATATGTTGTGTAATAATGAGAAACTGGCAAAAACATCTAATAGCCCGGGTAAAACCCAAATGATAAATCATTTTGAAATTATCAGCAGTTCTGAAAATGTAAGGGAAGCAAAATGGTATCTTGTTGATCTTCCTGGATATGGTTTTGCAAAAATATCCCAACGTAGCAGGAGACGATGGGAGCAGATGATAGAAAATTATTTGCGCAAAAGAGAAAACCTTGTAAATGTTTTTGTGTTAATAGACAGCAGGCATACACCACAAAAAAATGATCTTAAATTTTTACAACAATTGGCAAAATGGGATGTGCCCTTTACCCTCATCTTTACAAAAGCTGATAAAGAAACGCAGGCTATTGTAAGCAAGAATGTAAAATCTTTTTTGGAAGCGATGAGAAAAACCTGGCAATTTCTTCCGCAGCATTTTGTTACCAGTTCAGTTAAAAAAATGGGAAGAGATAAAATATTATTGTTAATAGAAGAGAAGAATTCTCAGGATGTGGAAGGTAATAATTTCGTTGATCACTAATTTACTACCTTGTTTGCGCAACTGCTACTGGCAAAGGCTTCAGGCTTAGCTTTAAATGCAAAACCCATTCCCAATATATAACCCATTGCTTCCCGTAAAGCTTCATTGCTTTTAAATTGGGGATTTGTATTTATGTCTGCATGTACTTCCATATCAACATCATACAAAGTAAAAAGGTCACAAAGTTCATAAGCAATTTCAATGCTTTTAGCAACCTCTACCAACATGCGTTCCTTAATACTATATACAAGCCTTGTTTTTTCATTGTGAATGAACATAAATCCGCCATGACCTTCTCGCAAAAAAACAATTACGGTAGCAAATTCGGTTTCGGCGCCCTTTATCTGGCTATCAGTGCCAATACAAACTTTTAGTTTATA
>JBBJOK010000068.1:0-3779 GCA_037721545.1 Chitinophagaceae bacterium | reverse complement strand
GCCTCAATAACTTGTATGTCATTCTTTTTTGCAGCCTCATACAATTCCTCGTTTTCAGTACCGGGGTTAAATATTATTCGTTTTGGCTTTAATGAAAGAATATATTCGTAATAAGGTTTTTGATTTTTAGGATTAAGATAAAGCGTGATCGTATCAATATCAGTTACAGGTATTTGCTCCGTTTCAATTTCTACATCACCAGCTTTGCCTTTTCTTTTGCCAATAGCAATAACAGGATGATGATACCTTGTTAATTTATTAACTGCCAGATAACTATACCGATCCGGATTTGCCGAAGCACCTAATACCAATGTTTTTTTATTTGCCATATTGCTATATTGTACCGATGTTTATCGGATTTGGAAATATCAGTTCAAAAATCTTGCCTTTAATTCCGCTGTAGGCAGCATGCACTCATCTTTTTTCCCAAACCATTTATACCTGTTAGTACTTATCCAATTATAAATACTATCTCTTATGAATGCCGGTATAATGATATAGCTATACAACACAGGCCATAAACCATTCATTTTTTTTGCTACCATCAATGCACCCGTAGATCTTGTGTAAGCTTTTCCTTTATCAATAAGTATGAAAGAGTTCAGTTCATCTGATGGAAAGTTATATTGCGCTAAAATCTTTTTCCCGGCTTCTGATTGCAGAGATGCAAAGAGAAAAACCTTTTTTTTATCATGCCGAATGATAAACTTAATAGCCCCATTACATAAATTGCAAACGCCATCAAATAATACAATTGGCTGCTCCATTATCAAAGTTACTAAAATGGCTTGCCATGGGTTGCCCTTATTAACTTTTGAATGATAAACGGAAAAGCTTTTACTACTGAGAAAATCAGATTGGTTGTAAATTTTTTTCCAAAAAGCTTCTGAATCCTTCTGCCCATTTGTAACCTGCCTGCAAATTCAAGGTTCCATGTTGCGGCGTATTGAGACTCCATTTCTTTTCTGCTAATATTTTTTTGTAAAAACTTATTAATGCTGTCAAATGCGATTTTACTTGCATGAAGTGCCATGCTCATGCCGTTGCCACAAAGAGGGGTAATCATTCCGGCTGCATCCCCAATCATTAACACATTATTTTCAACCTGTGATTTTTTATCAAAACTTATCTGGGAAATGGTTACAGGAAAGCCAGGTAAAAATTTGCCGTTAGAAAATATTTCTTTCAAAAATGGATTTTGCTGAAGAACATTTTTTTCCATTTCAGGGATTGAATTATTGTTGGCTTTTAAATTTTCTGCAGTTGTAAGATAACAAAGGGAATAGTTACCGTCTTCTATTTTCGAAATACCACAATACCCTCCTTTAAAATTATGTAGCGCTATGGTATCTGTTGCCAACTCAGTTTTTACATGATATTTAATTCCGATATAATTGTTAAGGCAGTTATTTTTCTTTTTAATGAAATCTCTTGACCATTTTACATCAATATTACTTCTCTTTCCAAAAGTACCTGCTGCAACTTTAGATTGAATTTTTAAAGCAGAAGTTGAGAGGGTAAATACATCATCATTAAAAACGATATCATTAACTTTTGTTTCTTCATAAATTTTAACACCTGCTTGCCTCGCTATGTTGTTTAAATCATTATCCAAAACATATCGGCTGATACCAAAACCCCCTAAGGTTAATTCCTGTTTTATATATTTTCCATTCGTGGATGAAATGATTAATTTTTTAATAATGGGTAAATTCATTTTCTCCAGATTCAATCCAAGACTTTCAATAAAATTCCAGCTTTCCATGCTTATATATTCACCGCAAACTTTATGAAATGGATATTTCTCTTTCTCAAATAAAACAATTCTATAACCTGCATTTGCTAATTGAATGGATAATGAGAGTCCCGCAAGTCCGCCACCTATAATTGCAGCATCATATGATTCGTTATTAATCATTATAAACAACAATTAAATACCTGAATGCCCATTTCCATTGAATTGTATAATTTGTAATACCCGCTTGTTGTAAAATATTAATCCAATCTGCTTTTTTAAAAGAGCGTAATACTGAAAGCGGGCCATCATTCTTTACAAGATGTGAGCTGGAGAAAAGTTTTGTAATCAGTTTTATAGAGTGATAGGCAAGTGGATGCCGATGAAGGTCATTAATAAAAAAACCACGGGTAGAATTTGTTTTCATCCATATCACCATTTCAATTAATTCATCATCTGTAAAATGATGGCAGAATAAAGAAGAAAAAAGAATGTCGGGTACATTTTTATCAAAATCTATTTTTTTATAATCTGCACCTAAAAACTCAATCTCCGGATTGGTCCTTTCTATTACATTGCTACAATTAAGGTTAATATCAACCCCAACAAGCTTAATTTTTATGCCTTTTTTTTTACACCATTTACCAATTACATTCAAATTGTCTCCACCACCGCAACCAATTTCACAAACAGAAGTTTGTTTTTTTTTGCCTAATAATTTTTTAAATCCATTAAGTGTGATAGCGTGTCCTCCGAGGTATGTATTGATAATATCGAGTTCCTTCATGGTTTGCAGGGTATCATTCATGGAGATACCATGTGCATCTAACAGCTCTTTTTGATATGATCTTTTGGAAAAATTAATCATCACTTAACAGAAATGTTTCCATTGTAATCCCCGGGCCGAATGCGGCACCAAATATTTTATTATTTTTTTTGCCTGTTAACCTTATATCATCAATAATTAATTTTAAAACAAACAATATGGAAGGAGAAGACATGTTACCATAATTGCGAAGCACGTCATAAGAATATATAAGGCTTTCATCGGGTAGATTGATGCTTTCTGAGATAGCACTCAATATTTTCTTCCCTCCGGGATGCATACACCATGCAGTAATTTCATCTTTTTTTACCCCATTACTTTGTAGAGCATTATTAAGTAAGGCACTAAAATCTTCTTCTATTAGTTTAGGTATGTAGCTCGATAGTGTCATCAAAAAACCTGTTGAAGATAACTCCCAACCCATATCTTTTTTCCCCTTGAAAGAAACTTCAGAATAAAAATTTTTAATGGTGAAACCTTCCAGCTTACTGCTGTTATTTGTAACAAGTACTGCAGCACAACCATCGGCAAATAATAAACCGGCGGCAAAATTATCCATGGTTGGTTTTTGCTGCAGATGTAAGGTGCAAAGTTCAGTGCATACAATAATTACATTGGCCATTTCATCTTTGTGGCAAAAGGCATCTGCTAATTTTAGCGCATGAACAGCGGCATAGCACCCCATAAAATTTACAGAAGTCCTTACCGTATGTAAAGGAAGTTCCATTGCTTCCATAATTTCAAGATCCAAACCCGGCGCACTCATACCGGTACAACTAACAGTTATCAAATGGGTTATATCTTTTTTATCAACATACCCATTCATACAATTATTTATTGCTGATATTGATAATGGGGCAGCATTTTTATTATACAGTTCCATTCTACTTTCCAGATCAGGAAAAGAAGTTTGATTTTCTAAGGCAGGATAAAAGGATGCTTCTTTGCTCTCATGTTCTGCACCATGCAGTACGGAATATCTTGTATCAATACCTGAAAAGCGATAAAAAAGTTGCAGTTTTTTTTTGCGGTCCTCATCAAGCTCATATATATTTTCCATGTAGGGTAAAATATAATCCTGAGAATGTTTAAAAGCAGGGAGGGATGTGCCTATTGAAATAATTTTGCTCAAGTAATTTATTATACGGTGAAATTATATAGGTTAAACGGATGGTTGAGATACTCCAATCTTTTGTAAAAGTATGAGTATATACGAAG
>JBBJOK010000409.1:0-2844 GCA_037721545.1 Chitinophagaceae bacterium | reverse complement strand
TGAAGCATTTAAAATAAATGACATCATTGTTATGCCCATCTCTCCTACTCAAATCCGGATGGTTTTCCATTTAGATATCACAGAAAAAATGGTATATGATACAGTAGAAATAATTAATAGCTTGTAATTTAAAATATAAATATGCTTTCAAAAATAAATCCCACCACAACGCTCGCCTGGCATAAGTTACAAGAGCATTACAACGAATTAAAGAATATTCAACTAAAGGAATTATTTATAGAAGATAAAGAGAGATTTAAAAAATTCTCCTTAACTGCGGCTGACATACTCTGGGACTATTCTAAAAATATAATTACTGATAAAACAGTAGAGCTTTTGTTGCAATTAGCAGATGAATGTGAACTACAATCTGCTATTAAATCAATGTTCAATGGAGAAAAAATTAATGAAACTGAAGGCAGAGCCGTATTACATACTGCATTAAGAAATTTTTCCGGAAATCCGGTTACACTTGATGGCAACGATGTGATGCCGGAAGTTAGAAGTGTGCTTGAGCAGATGAAAACTTTTTGTAAGAAAGTGCACGATGGTGAATGGCGAGGTTATACAGATAAAAAAATAAAATATATTGTAAACATTGGTATAGGCGGCAGCGATCTTGGCCCTGTAATGGTAACAGAAGCCTTAAAACCTTATTGGGTTGGGGGCATACAGGCTTATTTTGTAAGCAATATAGATGGTAGCCACATTGCAGAAGTATTAAAGAAAATAACACCTGAGGAAACAATTTTCTTAATTGCTTCTAAAACGTTTACAACACAGGAAACCATGACGAATGCCTTTACTGCAAGAGAATGGTTTTTAAAGGATGCGCTGGATGAAAAATTCGTTGCCCAACATTTTGTTGCCTTAAGTACAAACATAGACCAAGTAAAAAAATTCGGAATTGCTGAAGAAAATATGTTTGTGTTTTGGGACTGGGTGGGAGGAAGATATAGTTTATGGAGTGCTATTGGTTTATCAATTGCATTAACCATTGGGTACGATAATTT
Organism: Chitinophagaceae bacterium; assembly: GCA_037721545.1. Taxonomy (GTDB): domain Bacteria; phylum Bacteroidota; class Bacteroidia; order Chitinophagales; family Chitinophagaceae; genus Ginsengibacter. The sequence goes on along the minus strand of JBBJOK010000409.1, from coordinate 1,831 downwards.
CGAAAACCTTTTAAAAGGTGCACATGAAATAGATAAACATTTTCGTGAGAAAAAGTTTGATGAAAATATTCCTGTACTGATGGGATTGATAAGCATTTGGTACCTGAATTTCTTTGGCTCTAAAACAGAAGCTATTCTTCCCTATGATCAATATATGCATCGCTTTGCAGCTTACTTTCAGCAAGGGAATATGGAAAGCAATGGCAAATTTGTTGATAGAAATGGAAACAAAGTAAATTATTCAACCGGCCCTGTAATTTGGGGAGAACCGGGAACCAACGGCCAGCACGCCTTCTATCAATTGATACACCAGGGAACACAAATAATTCCCTGTGATTTTATTGCATCGGCCATTTCACATAATCCAATTGGTGAACATCATCAAATTTTATTGTCAAACTTTTTTGCGCAAACAGAAGCTTTGATGAATGGAAAAACCAAAGAAGAATTACAGGCAGAAAAAGTTCCTGAAGAATTAATTCCTTATAAAACTTTTGAAGGCAATCGTCCAACAAATTCTTTTTTGGTAAAAGAAATCACGCCATTTACTTTAGGAGAATTAATAGCAATGTATGAGCACAAAATTTTTGTACAGGGAATTATCTGGAATATATACAGCTTTGATCAATGGGGCGTTGAATTAGGCAAACAGCTCGCAAAAAACGTTTTAACTGACTTAGAAAATGATGAAGCAGTTACTTCGCATGATTCATCAACCAATGGATTGATAAATGCTTTTAAGAATTGTGATCACTCTAAGCCAAATCCATTCTTTTGCTAAAATAGAGAACATCAATTGTCAACAAGTTTATTTTACAATCCAGTAACAAATTTATTACCAACCTTTATATTTTCTAATTTTTCCATTTTCTAAAGCAAATGCTACTTCAGTTAATCCTGGAAATTTATCATGAGGTCTTGGCATAAACCAGGAAAAATCAAGAGGGACGTACCCATAATTTTTCATTATTATTATCATATCTGAAAAATCTTTAGAACTGGTATCAGATTTAAAAAAGTGTAATTCAATTAATATTATTTCTGTTGTCCCAATTGCTTCAGAAGCTCCAAGTAATATATCATATTCACTACCTTCTGCATCAATTTTTATAATATCAGGGCATCTTCCTTTTAAATTTTCTTTGATTATTTCATTTATTGTGGTAATTTTAACTAATCTTTGCTTATATCCATGCATTTTTACTTCATCAATTGTTATATTGAAAGTGCTTGATACAGTATCCGGAATTAATGTAAAAAGTTTTTCTTCACTTTTTGCTCCTACACCGCAATTTATATATTTTGAATTTTTATGTTTTAAGCAAAAAGAATCGAGATAATCATTTAATTCTACTTGTGGCTCGACAAGAAAATATTCAGATTGAGGGAAAAATAATGATGCTTCCTTACTCCATGATGATTTGTTTGCTCCAATATCTAAAATAAGCTCTGGTTTATAACCTGTACCTTTAAGTTTGTGTAAAAAACTTGATAGATTAGCTTTGGGTAAAGTCTTTGTAGAGGATACAAATATTCCGAAACGATTAAGTATTTCACTAATAAAGATTTTAAATTTTCCATTCATATTATTTAATTATTTAAAAACGGATGCAAATATACGATAATTTAAGCTATAGTAAAACATGTTCAATACTTAAATTTTCGTTTTTTAAATTGCAAAATATTTAAAAAAATTTCTCTGAGACTCAAAAAGTTAAAAGAAATTGTTATAGAATTAGAGTTTAAAGGCTGGCGGACTATGACATTAAGTTAAGCACGGGAGTGCTTAATTAAGTGTGTCATTATTTGATAATCTATTTCCAAACCTTAA
>JBBJOK010000408.1:0-2845 GCA_037721545.1 Chitinophagaceae bacterium | reverse complement strand
GGAACATATAAAATATTTTTAACAGCATCAAATCCAATATCTGCTGTGTTTATTTTTTGAGCCCTTGTATCAAGCAACACCTCTTTGTTGCCATCATTTTTTACATTGTAAATTATTCCATTCCAGCACGACACAATAAAATCTTTGTTAGAAGTCTGAATAATTCCGTCACTGCTTTCATCCAAACCTGTTGTAATAACAGTAAGCATATTATTTTTATCAGATTTAAATAAAGTGTCTTTAACTAAAAGATATAATTCATCTCCATCAGCAAGTAGTCCGTTAACACTATTCTTATTTTCCAGGTATGTACTAACGTTATTCTTTTTTATTTGGTGAACCTTGCCTGTTCGGGAGTCAGAAACATAAATGATACCTTGATTATTAATCGTTAAATCATTGAGAAATATTGACCCCTCAATAGGTATTCGTTTAATTGTTCTACCATTGTTCAAATCTAAAATAACTACTTCATCTAAATCGGCCACGTATAAATTTTTATCAAATATGGCCATACCCTTTGGCGAACTGAGATTAATTGCCCAGCGGTGTGTTATACTTTTACCATCAACACTCATTTTAGTTATCGAACCTTTTAAATCTTTTTCATTTGATTTACCATCTATGTTTGATACATACAAAAACTTTTCTTCAGGGGAATAAAGTACACTTTCCGGGATTTTAAATGTTGAATCAGTTTCCCATAATTTAATAATTTTTTGGTTTTGGGCAATTGTAGATAAAGCACATGATATAATACTTATGAATAAAATACTTTTTTTAAACTTCATAATTAACTTATTTGAGCTTATAGATGTTCAATTATATTGCCAAATTCGCAAACTATTTTTTTAGTTAGTAGCTAGTAATAACTACTGATAGAATCTGGATAAGTTTTTGAGATTCCATTACTATATCTACCCATTTCAATAATAATAAATCATGAAAAGTCAGCTTCATAAAAATTGTATCTCTACCATCGTATTCTGTTTATTTTTCAGCCTTATTTATTCACAAAATAAAAAATCTGAAATTGGACAAACAAGTTCAAATAAAAACATACTTCCAAAACCTTTCGCTACCCCTTCCGTTGTTAATAATAGCAATGTCACAGGATGGGTTAAGGGAAAGAAACCAGTTGCGCCGTCAGGTTTTAGGGTAAATAAATTTGCGGAGGGATTTCAAAATCCCCGCTGGATTTATGTCGCACCCAATGGTGACCTTTTTATTAGCGAATCATCAACAAAACCTAACAGTGCAAATCAAATCACTATTTTACAGGATAGTGATAAGGACGGAACTTACGATACAAGAGAAATCTTTTTGTCTAATCAAAACAAGCCGTTTGGTATGCTGGTGCTGGGGAATTTTTTTTATGTAGCCAATACTGATGCCCTAATGCGTTATCCTTATCAGGCTGATCAAAAATTTATTACTGAAACGGGTACAAAAATTATGGATTTACCGGCAGGGGGTTATAATAATCATTGGACAAGAAATATTATCGCAAGTCCGGATGGAAAAAAAATTTTGATTACAGTCGGGTCTGGTAGTAATAACGGTGAGAACGGTATGGATAAAGAAATAAGAAGGGCAAATATTTTAGAAATTAATCCCGATGGTACAGGAGAAAAGATATATGCTGCGGGTTTAAGAAATCCTGTAGGTATGCAGTTTTACCCTGGTACCAATACATTATGGACGGCCGTGAACGAACGTGATGGGTTAGGTGACGACCTGGTGCCTGATTATATGACAAGTTTGAAACGTGATGGTTTTTATGGGTGGCCTTATGCATATTTTGGTAACAATCCGGACCCAAGGATGAAAGGTAAAAGGTTAGATCTTGTAAAAAAAACGATCGTTCCTGATGTGAACCTGGGATCACACACGGCCTCATTAGGCATGGCATTTTATGCAGAGGATGCTTTTCCGATGAAATACAGAAATGGTGCTTTTGTAGGTCAGCATGGCTCCTGGAACAAGTCTGAACTTTCCGGATATAAAGTGGTATTTATTCCTTTTGTGAACGGAATACCAAGTGGTAAGCCAGAAGATTTTCTAACAGGGTTTATTGATGATGCTGAAAAAAGCAGGGTCCACGGCCGGCCTGTGTGTGTAACTGTTATGCCCGATGGATCATTACTGGTTTCTGATGATGCCAGTAATGTTATATGGCAGGTAAGTGCCATAAAATAATAGCTTCTAAATGTTATACCTAGGCCGGAGACTTTGTACATAAGCTGAAAAGAAAAGATCTTGAACGAATCAATAGATCACATCCTCTCCGGCACTTGAATCCCCATCAATTGCATGCTACTTTTAATAACATTAGCGGTCATAGAAGCTATTTGTAAACGCAATTGTTTTTTTTCTTCACTTTCCGCATTGGCAATTGAATGCTCTGTATAAAATGAATTAAATGTTTTGGCAAGATCAAAAACATAATTGGCAATTACAGAGGGATTTAATTCATTTGCCGCCTGTTCTAAAGTTTGAGAGTATTGTTCTATAGCAAGGATGAGTTCTTTTTCCAAAGGAAGCAAGTTGTCGGTTGTCGGTTGTCGGTTGTCAGGAAGAATTTTGCTGTTAACTGTCAACTGTGAACTGTCAACTTTTCTAAGCACCGATTGTATCCTCGCATAAGTATATTGTACAAAAGGCCCGGTAAACCCATGAAAGTCTATGCTCTCTTCAGGATTAAATATCATTCTCTTTTTAGGATCAACTCTTAATAAGTAAAATTTCATGGCACCCAACCCGATCGTTTCATATAAATCCGCCAGTTCGTGTTCTTCAAAATCTTTTACCTTGCCTAATTCTTCCGTGTGTTGCTTTGCAGTGG
>JBBJOK010000407.1:0-2847 GCA_037721545.1 Chitinophagaceae bacterium | reverse complement strand
AAAAAATGGCAAGTTACTTACATCGCACCGCTACAACCATTTACCCTTGCTGCATTCCTGCCCTGGGGGAGTTCAATAGGAGCTGGTCGTATAAGACTTGCCGCCGCAAAAATAGAGGAATAGGATTAATTGACAAAAAGAGAAATGTCTGTTTTATTGCAGCAAAAAATAAAACCTGCTTTGGCATAATTAATGAATATTGGAGAGTAAGTAAGTAATTATCTTATGAAAAGAAAACTCCCCCTATCTCTATTTGCTCTTGTTACGTTATTTATTCTTTCTTCGTGCGATGCAATTAAGAATCTTCCAACCAATACAACCGGAGGTGTCTTTTCTTTGAACGGAACATGGAGGCTTACTTCTTCTACCGATAACAATGCAATGTCTGGAACAACTATTACAGTTTATCCGGTTGTTGGTAATGCCACGGTAAAAACTATTGGGGAATAACACCTATTGTGTACGCGAGGGCGACCAGCTTTGGAAGGCTGTAAAGTCAAACGGATCTGGCGGCTTTACTATCAGTAACCTTGTAACTGGATGTAACGGCACAACTACTTTTAAAGAAGGTATTATTGCAGTGGTCAATAACGACCAGGTAACAGTAACTACCCGTACTGCTACAAACTCCGAAGTCATACAGGCATGGGAGCGGGTTAAGGGCAGATGACAGATGACTGATGACAGATGAGAGTATAACTGATGTTGAGTGAAGATAAAAAGTTGATGATATATGCTACAGCTGAATTTTTTTTAACGTCAGCTGAATATGCAGCCCAACAAAATTAAAACAGTTGAAACGGCTTCCGTCAGCCTGCATTTTGGAAAACTCTTGTTATGTGTTCGCCCTTCGTCTTGATGTTTTTAAATTTATTACTGTGTCCAATGGAGTATCGTGTGTCCAAGAAGCATAAGGTAGGCTTTTTTGCAAGGTTTGCTTTTGTGCGGCAGCTTTGTGAGCCTTGCAAATGTGCCTGGCTTGGTGTGTCGGCAACTTCTTCGTGTCAGTTTGCCCTGTATGCTGTAATTAGAGTTGGTTTTTGTTTACCGTTCTCAATTATCCAAACTGTCACAATGCAGGGATTACGTTCATCAGGTGTTTGAAATTCACATTTCAATTCATATTTGTTACCATATTCAGTGTTCTTGGTTTGTTCGATTTCTCTTTCTACTGAATGCTGAATGAGTGAATGTTTGAAAGTTTCAATGTCTGAAATGTCAAAACCAAAACGTTTGAAGAAGTTTGCTTTATGTTTACCGATTTCGTGTGAGTCACTCAATAAATATTCAGTTATCTTTTTATCAACCACTATTGATTGTTCGTTGTTAGGCATCTTCATACTATTTCCTGGCTTCAATTTGATTATTCAATACTGTTTCAACTGCACTTGAATCCTTAAGCATGAACTCTACTTCAAATGCATTTCCATTGTCATAAATATAGACTACTGAGCCAACGGTTCCTTTTGGAATGCTTTTAATTCCCGCTTTTGCAACTACAACATCATACTCATGAAAAATATTTGTTCCTAATGGAATGTTTTCAAAACTGTCTTCATAATCCTTCCTACTTAGAACGGTATCAAATAGACCGATATCTTCACCCATGTGTTTGCTAATTCCTATATATTCGAGACTGGCATCTTCATAACGTTTAAATTTATAAACTGCATCATTCATCAAAGCTTTATTGAATACACCTAGTCTCGTTAATAAGTCAAAGTCCTTTATTATTAAACCAGTTACCTTTTTAAACAAGCCCGGTTCCAATTGGGTTATTACATCTTCAAGACTTCGCTCTCGATAATCTGTTAAATACATAAATACCGGAACACGGGTAGCAAATTTGATAAGCTTGTCTTGTATTTCTTTTCTTTTGCTTTTGAATTCCTTTTCTTCTGCCGATAGTTGCTCTTTTTGTTTTTTTGTTAGTTCCTTATCATTGGCTTCTTTCTTAGCCTTCTTTACTGCCTCTGATTTATTGATTATGGTTTCAATATCCTGATTTAGACTTCTGAAACCTTCAATATTCATTAAAGCTCGCATTGCTTCTTCGTTTGCCATCAATCGGGCAAGTGTATTATTATCAACATTAACTAGCAAAGCACTTTCCCAACGTCTGGCTAAAAGTGTTGCAGTTGTTCCGCTCATTGCTATGTCTAAAATCCCTGCCGCATCTACTTGTTTCATTGAACTGCCATCATAAGCTAAAACAGGAAGGAAATTTATAAACTCTGCAACTTTTGCTTCCGGATTACTTTCACTTACATTCAAACGACAGCTATAATCTGCTATTTGTCGCAATGCCCGGTCAGGAGCAAAATCAAAAACATAGCATTCTTCTTTTAATATTTCTTCTTTGTTAGGCGATTTGCTGTCAGGGTTTTTTATTGTCCAAGGTGTCTGGACACGGAATGCAGCTTGAAAGTATGTTTCAGGACTGGAAGAATTACGCAACATAAAAATTCCTGTCCACGGTTTTACCGAAACGCCTGTCGTTAATTTGCCACAAGAAAGAGTTATAGTTTTTGATTCCAATGGGTTGTCAGTCATTGCTTCTAAAACAGGGGGCAATGCATTAACGCCAATGCCTGCTTGTGTTCCGGCAGCAATAACAACTTTATAGTCTTTGTAAAAAATATTTTTTCTTTTTTCCAAAAGGTTTGCCATTGCACAGCAAGATGAAACAGAAGGGAGAAACCAAAACGTATGATTTATTAGATTTAAAATCGGAAGAAAAGAAAATGGCATTTTGGGTTTTTGTGTCCTCAATTTTAAATTATCAACAGTGGTGTCTCTAAATGAACCTCTAATCAGGTCTAACCATTTTTGGACTTCATCTTCATA
>JBBJOK010000067.1:5541-11541 GCA_037721545.1 Chitinophagaceae bacterium | reverse complement strand
ACAGCACATCATGCTAATGATAATATTGAAACCCTGTTAATGAATTTCTTTAAAGGCACCGGAGTAAGTGGTTTGAGAGGGATACTTCCTAAAAATGGTAAAATAGTCCGACCAATCTTATTTGCCAAAAAAGAAGAACTTATATCATTTGCGAATGAAAATAGATTGGTTTTTGTAGAGGATTCATCTAACGCATCTGATAAATACACCCGAAACTATTTTCGCCATCAACTGATCCCCATCATTAAAGAAGTTTTCCCCCAGGTGGAAGATAATATTATAAATAATATGCTACGATTTCAGGATATTGAAATTCTTTACCAACAATCAATCTTACTTCATAAAAAAAAGCTATTAGAAAAGAAGGGGGAGGAGATTCATATTCCTGTTTTAAAATTATTACAAAGTGAACCTCAGGTTACAATTGTGTATGAGATTATAAAAGCTTTTGGGTTTACAGCTAACCAAACAGATGAAGTGATCAAATTGTTGACAAGCGAGTCAGGAAAATATATCCAATCATTAACCCATAGAGTTTTTAAAAATCGTAGATGGCTAATTATAGCGCCGCTAAACAATATTATTGCAGAAAACATTCTTATTGAAACTGATAATTGCATCGTGAATTTCAAAAATGGGAAATTGAAACTTCAAAAATTTTCTCCCAATGACTTGTTGCTTGCAAATGGCAATTCCATTGCACAGCTTGATGCTGACGAGATTTTCTATCCTTTGCTTTTAAGAAAGTGGAAACAGGGAGATTATTTTTATCCTCTTGGTATGAACAAAAAGAAAAAGCTAAGCCGCTTTTTAATTGATCAAAAATTATCACTTACAGAAAAAGAAAATATTTGGGTAGTGGAGATGAATAAAAAAATTGTATGGGTGGTAGGGAAAAGAATTGACGACCGTTTTAAGATTACACCTAAAACAAAAACTATATTAAAGATCAGCCTATATTGAATTTAGTCTTCATATAATATTGAATGTCGTCGATAAATTTAGTTAACACATCAAAATCTGTATAAAGTTTGGTAGTAACTATAATAAAAACAACTCCAAATAATGCACCCCATATATGTGCCGAGTGGTTGATATTATCACCTCCTCGTTTCTCCATATAAGCAGATAATATCAAATATAATGGCCCAAAAATAAACCCTGGTATTACGGGAGGTATTATAAAGAAGCCAAGTTGTGATAGCGGAGATATCATAATACCTGTAAACACAACTGCAGATACAGCCCCCGATGCGCCAAGGCTTCTATAGTTTTCATTTGTTTTATTTTTCCAATAAGTAGGCAAAAGACAAACGATTAAGGCAAGCACATACATAAGAAGCAGCATTGCCCGGCCATAATCTCCAAATAATTGAATAAAAGCCGGCTCAACCAGCGCATTTGAAAATAAATAAAATGATATCATATTAAATGCCAAGTGACCAAAATCTGCATGGATAAAGCCGCACGTAATGAAACGATAAAATTGATTTTTTTCAGTTACAGCAGGCGGGTAAAAAATAAGGTTATCCATTACCTGCTCATTTTTAAAAGCAATTAAAGAAACAACAACGGTAGTTATAATTATAATGAGGGTGATAGAGATCATTAGATAAAATATTCCTCAAACATACGTAAAACTAAGTGTGGTGATACTTCTCATTCCTAATGATGGAACAGGCTCTGTAAACCTGCTCTACTAAAATGAGACGGACCAGTTGATGAGGAAAAACCAACTGAGACAAGCTCCATACAAAATTGGCTCGATTAATAATTTTTTGATCTATGCCATAAGCTCCTCCAATGAGAAATACCAGGTTTTTAGCGCTTTTATTGGCATATAGCTGTATCAATTCTGCTAATTTTTCTGAAGTAAGTTGTTTGCCTTTTTCCTCAAGCACTATCAATACATCGCTGGCATCCAATAATTTTAAAATGTTATCTCCTTCATTTCTTTTTAATTCTATCACAGAAGTACCAGGAGAACTTTTTCCCGAAGAAATTATTTTCCATTCAACATTATAATAATGGGAGATACGTTTGGAAAAGGTTTCTATACCCAGGTTTACATATAAATCATGTGATTTACCGATAGACCAAAAATGAATTTTCACATATACAAGTTATTGTAAAGCGCTAACATCTCTTAGATAAATATTTATTATTTTTGCCCATTAATGGCTGCGTAGCTCAATTGAATAGAGCATCTGACTACGGATCAGAAGGTTTTAGGTTTGAATCCTAACGCGGTCACTACTCAGGTCTGAGTCCCGATTTTTCGGCACTCTTTTCTTTTTTACTAAAGTTTTTAGGCGATCCCGACTCGAAGGGCTTTTAAACCATGCACACCCTGCAGGACCTCCAGCTCCAGGAACTCAATTTCGTTTATGAGATAGCCATCGACCTGAAGTAAGGAAATGTATTCCAGGTATTCATCTTCTTCCGATTGGCTAAAATAAACCAGGGCAATTTTCTCCGGCTGTGTTAAGCGTTCTCCGGTCTCTTTAATCAGCACTTTATCGATACGTTTTTTTACAAGTTCGTAGCGCACACTATAGGCCCCTTCTACATCAAAACGCTTTTCATCATTACGGAAGGCGATTGTTATAGGCGATGAATGAACAAAAATAAGCTGGGTAGTTTGTAAAGGTTTAGAAAGCCGGGACTTTAGTTTTCGGGTAATTATCCCGATCTCCACCATGCTTTTTAGCTGCCATAACCGCATACGTTTTACAAGTTCGGGTGTAAACTTTTTATATGGAGCAATAGACTGACCCAGATAGAGATCGTATTCCACACCGTCAGTTCTAAACTTATCAAAGTAATGGGGAAATACCCTCTGCAACTTTTTCTGATGATCTTTGAAGTATAATTCTATGCTGTCGATTACTATCTTCATCGATGTTTCAAGCTCCCTTCGGTTTTTATATATTATACCCTGCGTTTCAGAGGCAGAACTGATATACGGCTTTATAAGTTTTTTAGCTTCAGGGGATGTTTCTGCAGCCATCAAAAGAAAAGGCTCAATCTCTCCCTGTATTAAATTGTTGAAGGTAATTTCATCACCTGTTTCTTTGTAAATCTGAAAACAGCTGAACCATTTTTGCTTGTTCATGAGGAGTTTTTCATTAAATGAAACACTCATCACTGAAGGCAAATCATTCACAATCTGTTCAAGCAGCTCTATCTGCAACGTGATATCCTTTATCACTGCATTATTTCTTTCTGCGGTTGACTGCCTGATATCCACTGCTCCATGAAAAGGATAAAGCTTCTCAAATGCTATCTTGCCTACTTCAGCCGTGGAAATATCACGGGATTCCTTTATTAGTGTCCAGACTACTTCATTAAATTTCCATTTAACCGATGATTTAATTGAGGTGAAATTATCCGTGACTGCCTGCTCAATAGACCCGGCAAATTCTATCAAAATATGATTGAATAACTGACCCATATAAGGGATTGCTGCCTGCAACCTGGAAAGGAGGGCATTGTCAATAAGTACCTTTTCATTGGAATATACTTCCATAATGCCAACTACTTTTTCGAGGTAAAATACCGGCACTATAGCGAAGGATTGTATACCGGCATACTTTAAAATTTTCAGAATAGGCTCTTTTATCCCTTCGTTAGATAATATATTATTATAAGCGATCACTTCCGGTCGCTGCTCATATTGTTCTATCAAAAGATGATAAGCATCCTCCTTTATCTTGTACCTAACTGCCGCATTCATGAGAACGCTATTGGTACTGCTGTCACGAAGATATACAGACCTACTGTCTAACTTTATAAAGGGCAAAATTCCAAATCTTAAATTTCTCCTGCCAACAAGCGATTGCAATGTTTCATTTAAACCCTCGATAAAAACATCCTTCTTATAATCTGCAATTATTTTCTTTAAATTCTTAATGGCATGTTCTTCTGTGACGTCTGTATATTCAAGAATAGAGAAGCCCTTAATTTCAAAGTTCGAGAGCGGTAATAAGTTTTCAAGGTACTTCTTCCCTTCAGCATCTAATAGCCAGTCTTCTACTAATTCGATATCTAAATCAGGTAATACTCCTGAATAGGAGATATCTAAAAAGCGGGTATCAATATGAATTTTATAGAACACGGGATCGTGGGTTCTGGCATTTAAACCCTGTAAATGATTATCGCTAAAAATGCTTGAATCAATACTATAAAACCTCCGAAGAATAAGCTGGTAAATAAAGCCTTTTTCGTTGCCGGATAAGATATTCTTAGTCTCAAAGTCCCCTGCTAAGACACCTGATTTCTCCCTGGTATGAAAATCATAAAAGGCATCGGTGCTATAGAAAATTTCACCGGGAACAGGAGTAGACAATGCCCATACATGGTTTTGTCCCTTTGAAACCAGCGGAGTTAAGAACATGTAGATCAATTCAAGGACTTCTTTATATTCCGCTGCTTCTTCTATCCTGATATATTCCCTGTCTGAAAGGTCTTGCTTAAATTTAGCAATAATGTTTTCAAACAGAACCTCCTTTAATGGCTGGTCCTTGATAAGACCGTGCACATAGGTAATGAAGGGCTGAAAAGACAGCACTGATTTTTCAGGCATCAGCTTTTTGTCAATAAGGAGCAAATCAAGGATGTCAGTTTTCAATGTTTATAAATAATAGCGATTATTCAATAAAATTCAAATTAGTCTAAATTCATTAAAACATTGAACCCAATTATTGACCTCTATACCGTGTTAGTAACCGGGTTCGGTTTATTTAAAGGTAATTCTCTTAATCGAGGTATTAAGGATCAGAACCTAAGAGGCAGTATAAAAACTTTAGCTACCCAACTTTTATGGTTCTAAGTAAACCCCCGGCTGCACTATTTCTACAGGTATAACTCCTTTTTAATTCATACATTTTTGTAAAAATGTTCATTAATTTGTTTGATAACAGTATCCTAGAGTCACCTCAAAATGTGATGAGCTAAAACAAAATAATTTTGTTGTAGCTTTTTTATAAGTTGTAATTTGGTAATAAGTTTTTAAAAACCTGCTAGATTTTACCTGAAAAGATAAAGATTGAAGAAAGTATTAATAATAGACGATGACTTAGATATTCTGGAGGCAATAGAGTATTTCTTAAAAGGGAGGGGCTACCATGTTCACACACATTCAAGTGGTTTACATGTGCCTGAAATAGTAAAAGGTTATAACCCTCATATAATTTTGTTAGATGTACAGTTAGCCGAAATAACTGGCACCGATATTTGCAATGAGCTCAAAAAATCTTTCAACATTCCGATAATTATAATGTCTGGCCACCGCTTTACTTCTTCTCTTCAATGTAATGCAGATGCTTATATTTCCAAGCCATTTAATATGGTAGGTTTATTAGATGCAATACAATTTCACATAAACGCTTCTACTAAAAAATCTAATTAAATCACCTTCGTTCTTTATAAAATATCTATTTAAATTTAATCAGATTCAAAATCGCATCCGCAGATATTTTGAAACTTAGAATTTCAAATTTTTTTAGCAAAAAGTTTTTATAAAATTTGAAAATATTTAAAAAAACTGTTTCAAATTTCTTCGCTAATATTTTTTATTCTATAGATTTAATTTTTTAAAATTTAACATTTGAAAAAATTTAATTCCTGTCTTTTTGAATCATTTTAGAATATTTGTATCAATAGAGATTTTATTTTTTCTTTCGTTATGTAAAAAATTTAAAAATTTCTTTTTTATTTTAAGAATGTAAAACTTTTTTTATTTAGCATATGTTCAATAAAAAAAGTAACGAGATATTTTTGCGTTTTCCCCCTTGTAATATTTTTTTAAGTTTATTTGATTTAGTTTTTATTGCAATTGTTTTTTAATGGTCAGATTGGGGAAAATAATATTTTTAATTTTGATACAGAAAATATGGGTTGCTTAAAAAGCTTATTGTCAGGGCTTATCAGGGCTTTGTAAAATAAAAAAAGCCCCGAAAAAATCGGGGCTCATATCATCGCTTAATTAAAAGCTAAAAT
>JBBJOK010000067.1:0-5441 GCA_037721545.1 Chitinophagaceae bacterium | reverse complement strand
AAAAAAGCCCCGAAAAAATCGGGGCTCATATCATCGCTTAATTAAAAGCTAAAATTACCTTTTCTTAGCACTCTTAGATTTAGAAGCGCTTTTTGATTTAGAAGCTCCTTTAGATTTAGAAGCTGTTTTTGACTTAGAAGCCGCTTTTGACTTAGAAGCCGTTTTTGATTTAGATCCTCCTTTAGAAGAACTTTTTGAAGTTGCCATGTTTTTTAGAATTTAATTGTTAGTAAATATTTACTAAAAATAAAAACATTTTTCAAACTTCCAAAAATTATTTGAAGTATTTTCTTAATACCCAATATGAGTATTTATGTAAATGGGAGAATATGAATTTATAATTTCGAAAATGTGAAATACAAAATCGAAAATAAATTATGCTGTTGCTTCAACAGCATTTACAGATATGTAGGTTTTATCGCCTTTGGTTTTTCTAAATTCAACAACGCCATCAGTGGTTGCAAAAAGTGTAAAATCTCTTCCAACTCCAACATTTTTTCCGGGATGAAATGTTGTTCCTCTTTGACGAACAATTATGTTTCCTGAAATTGCAGATTGACCACCAAATATTTTAACGCCTAATCTTTTGCTTTGTGAATCACGACCGTTTTTTACGGAGCCTTCGCCTTTTTTGTGAGCCATATCTTATAAGTTGAAATTTTGTAAATGTAATTTTTAAAATTCTTCAAACTAAATAATGTCAGTTACTTTTATTTGAGTGTAATGAGTGCGATGACCATGTTTTTTTCTAAACCCCTTTCTTCTTTTCATCTTAAATGCAATAACCTTATCACCCTTTACTGTTTCTTCAAGTATTTCTGCCTTTATGGTAGCTTTTGCATCACCACCTATACTCAAGTTGCCATCATTATGCAGCATAAGTATATCAGAAAATTCAACTTTATCACCGGTCTTACCAGTAATATGTGGTACAAATAAGCTTTGTCCTGCCTGAACTTTAAATTGTTGTCCGGCTATTTTTATAACTGCAAACATAAATACCCAAATTTAGGAGTGCAAAGGTAAGGGAATTCGATTAAAATTTACCTATCAACATGAATAATTACAAACTTTCATAGGCTGATTATCTTATTTTGTGGTTTAAAGTATTGTTTTGAAGCAATTTCTACAATTTACTACGGTAATTTATAGCATTTATGGGTTTTTGTTTTTTTTGATATTAATGCTCCTACTATTCCCAATTTTTATTATTTCTTCTTTTTTTGGTAAAATTAAGGGGGGTAATATGATGTATGATACCTGCAGGTTTTGGGGAGATAGCTGGATGTTTTTAATTGGGATTAAACATAAAAATATTTATGAAGTTCCCCACGATATTTCAAAGCCATATATTTTTTTAAGTAACCACATTTCCTATATGGATATACCGGTAATGATGAAAGCTATCCGCAGGCAAAATTTTCGCATTCTTGGTAAGTCAGAATTGGGCAGGATCCCTATTTTTGGTTTCATTTACAAAAATGCTGCTGTCTCCGTTGACCGAAACAATCCCGAGAATAGAACAAGAAGCGTTTTGACTTTAAAATCTATTATCAGAAAACAGATATCTGTATTTATTTGCCCGGAGGGTACATTTAATGTTACTCATAAACCGCTTAAAGAATTTTATAACGGTGCCTTTAAAATTGCGATAGAAACCCAAACCCCAATTAAGCCTATATTATTTTTAGATACATACGACCGGTTAAATTATACAAGCATTTTTTCATTATCTCCCGGAAGATCACGTGCCGTATTTTTAGAGGAGACGAGCACCGCAGGCCTTTCAATAAGTGATACTACCATGCTTAAAGAAAAAATCTACAGGCAAATGCATGAAGGTTTGATAAAATATAAAGCAAGTTGGATACAACCCCCTGAATCATCCTGAAGGAACTTTTGAAAGTATATTTGCAAAGATGGTTAATGAAGCAATAAGTAATCTACCTCTTTTCAACTCTTCCGATAACAATACCAGTACATGGGCACAAGTTATATTGCCTCTTGCCATTCCTAAAACATATACATACACCATTCCCCCTCATCTGCAATTAAAAACAAAACCGGGCTGCAGGGCAGAGGTGGTGTTTGGAAAGAATAAAAAGTATGCTGGAATTGTAAAGTCAATTTCAGAAAAAAAACCGGAGTATGAAACAAAAGAGATATTAAACATAATTGATGATGAACCGATCATATATCCCCAGCAACTGGCTCTTTGGTATTGGATGAGTGACTATTATATGTGCAGCGAAGGAGAAGTTATGGCCGCAGCTTTACCTACGCATCTTAAATTAAGTAGTGAAGCAATTATAGTTTATAATGAAACCTTTGGTGAAGATTTTTCTGAGCTTGATAACGAAGAATACCTGGTTGCGGAGGCCTTACTATTAAAAAAAGAATTGAAATTACCTGAGGTGCAGCAAATCCTTGATGTCAATCATGTTTATCCGTTGATAAAAAAGCTCATTGATAAACAAGTTTGTTATGTATGGGAGGCATTTAATGAAAAGTATAAACAGAAGACAGAAAATTATGTGATGCTGAATCCTGATTTTAGTTCTGAAGAAAAGCTGAATGAAATTTTAAATAATTGGACCAAAGCACCAAAACAGCTGGAATTATTATTAAGCTATTTACATCTATCAAAAACCGAAGGGGATGTAAACCAAACCGCATTATTAAAAAAATCAGGAGCTACAGTAGCGCAGTTAAAGTGGCTTCAAGAAAAAAATATTTTATTGATTCAAAAGCGGAATGTAGATCGGGTTGAAAACCTGCCGAAAAAAATTTCTATTGATTTTGAGTTGAGTGTTGCACAAAAAACTGCATTGGATAAGATCAATATAATATTTTCTGAAAAAAATGTTTGCCTGCTGCATGGCGTTACCAGCAGCGGCAAAACTCAATTGTATATAAAACAAATTGAAGCGTATATTAAAAAAGGAAAGCAGGTATTATATCTGCTGCCTGAAATCACGCTGACTGCACAAATCATCCGAAGGTTGCAAAAAAACTTTGGTGGCAATGTCGCCATTTATCATTCTAAGTTTAATAATAATGAGAGGGTTGAGTTGTGGAATAAAATTAAGAATGGCGAAGTGAAAATAGTTCTTGGAGCAAGAAGCGCTTTATTCCTTCCTTTTAAAGATATTGGTTTAATAATAGTAGATGAAGAACATGACAGTTCTTATAAACAACAGGATCCTGCTCCACGGTATAATGCCAGGGATGCTGCAATTTTTTATGCTTCACTTTTTAACGCAAAGGTTTTGCTTGGGAGCGCTACACCTTCTGTTGAAAGTTATTACAATATCGAAAAAAATAAATATGGGCTGGTAGAATTAAAAGAAAGATTCGGCGGAATACAGCTACCTGAAATTGAAATAATAAATCTAAGAGAGGTAGCGGCAAGTAAAAAAGGTAAAGTGATATTATCGCCGCAATTAAATGCTGCCATTGGCAATGCGCTTGCAAACAATAAACAGGTAATTCTATTTCAAAACCGTCGTGGATATTCACCTTTTTTAATTTGTGCAACCTGTGGATTTATTCCTCATTGTGATAATTGTGATGTAACGCTTACACTGCATAAATATTCAAATAAGTTACATTGTCATTATTGCGGAAGCAGCTATCCAAAGGTTACAACATGCACTGCATGCGGTACTGTAAACTGGATGGAGAAAAACTTTGGAACAGAAAAAATAGAGGAGGAATTGGAAAATGAATTTCCTTCTAATAAAATTGCAAGAATGGATATGGATTCCGTTCGGGGAAAAACTGCCCATGATAGTTTGATAAAATTATTTGAACAGCAGAAAATTGATATCCTCGCAGGCACTCAAATGGTGGTTAAAGGCCTCGACTTTGAAAATGTTAGCCTTGTTGGTGTTTTAGATGCTGATGGGTTGTTGAGCTTTGCAGACTTCAGGGCCAATGAAAGAGCCTTCCAGTTAATGGAGCAGGTAAGTGGCAGGGCAGGCAGAAAGGGAGAGCAAGGCAAGGTTATGATACAAGCTACAAAAATCAATCATCCTGTTTTGTTATTTGTACAGCAGCATGATTTTAAAAGATTTTATGAGTTTGAAATAGATAATCGTCAGCGATTCTTTTATCCACCATTTAGCAGAGTAATAAAGATTATTCTAAAACATAAGCTGAAAGAAGTAGTAAACGAAGCGGCAGATACCTTGGGCGATGCATTAAAGAAAAATATGAATGATTTTGTTGTAGGCCCCGCAGCACCTGTAGTAAACAGGATTCGCAGTTTATACCTTATGGAGCTTCTGATTAAACTACCTAAGGATGCATATATGCTTCAGCAGTACAAAAAAGTGATTGCAAATAATTTTAATTTATTGCATGCAGAAAAAAAATTTCGGAGTGTTGTGTTAATTGCAGATGTGGATACTATGTAATTATCTTATGAGTTGCACCATTTCATAGTATTCTAAGATATGTACACCCTGGGTTGGTTTTTTACTCTGTGCTATCATTGCTTTGGCCACATTTTCCGCGGCAATAGAATGATATTTTTTTAATGAGCCAAAAAGAAAATTAGAAATGAATTGTGTTACTCCCTGCAAAAAATATTCTGCCTGCCGGTATTCATTTCTTTTACCAAGCAATTGCCCTGGCCTGAATATGCTAATGCTTTCGAATGGAAATTCTTTAAGTGCGTTCTCAATTCTGCCTTTCAGTTTCAAATAAAAATTTTTTGAGTTACTATTTGCACCAACCGAGGAAACCATCAGAAATTTTTTATAGCTTTTATCCAGGGCTATTTTAGCTGCGTTAAATGGGATAGTAAAATCTATTTTTTCATAAGCCGCATTGTCTCCGTTTACTTTTTTATTTGTAGTTCCTATGCAGCAAAAAATAATATCTCCTTCTCCAAATTTTTTTGTGTAATCATTTACATCACTAAAATCAACAATTTCCTGCTCCAATTTTTTATGCGTTAGCTGTAATTCTTTTCTAACCAAAACCCTGACAATGCCAAAAAAATCATCCTTTAGCATTTGTTCAACTAAATGGCTTCCTATTAATCCTGATGCACCAATTATCACTGCTGTCCGTTCCATCATATTTGTTACTTTGCCATTTATTATGCAAGTTCAGCAAAATTATCCGCTCAAAAAATACAATACATTTGGCATAAACGCTTATTCAAAATATTTTAGTGCGTTTGCAACTATAGAAGATCTTGAATTGATATTAGAAGAATATGCTGAACAATCAACACTGATATTAGGTGGCGGAAGTAATCTGTTATTCACCAAAAATTATGCAGGAATTGTTTTAAAAAATAACTTAATAGGTATTGATATAGTTGATAAAGATGATAATTATATTTATGTAAAAGCAGGAGCAGGCGAAAACTGGCATCAGTTTGTATTATACTGTTTACAAAATAATTTTTCAGGCGTAGAAAACCTTTC
>JBBJOK010000406.1:0-2849 GCA_037721545.1 Chitinophagaceae bacterium | reverse complement strand
CACGGTCACGTACATGAAAAAAAGAAATGGAAAGAATATTTGTTTCAGTTTCTCATGCTGTTTCTTGCTGTGTTCCTTGGGTTTTTGGCTGAATACCAACTGGAACATATTATTGAAAACCAACGTGAAGAACAGTTCATGAGATCAATGGTTGAAGATCTTGAAAAAGATACGGTCTTGCTTAAAAATGAATCGGATCTTACAGTAATACAATATACCAAACTGGATTCCCTGGCCCAAATGATTTATGAAGGAACCTTAGATCCGTTACAGGTAATAAAAATGTACGAACTGCAAAGAAGATACATGTACCCAAGAACGCTGCAACTGATTAACCGCACAGAAGTGCAATTAAAAAACTCCGGTGGAATGCGGCTGATAAGAAACAGGCAGGTTGCCGACGCTATTGTTAATTACTGGAGCATAGCAGGATTAGTATATGAAACAAGGGACGCTATTAATGTTCACCGTGGTAAAGCTAAAGACATTTCTTTTGCCTTGTTCAGCAATAAATATTATAGACACACAGAAGACATTTCGTTAGACTTTCCATTAGATCCACTCAAAGGCCCGCCAGAGCTAATGAACAAAGTGCAGTTTTGCTTACAGAATTTGCAAACCGTGTTTCGCATATGAATGATCTGTTAAAATACCAATATAAACTTCGTCGTATTGAACCGCAGATCAGAAACGCTACAAGTCTTATTCGACTAATAAAAAAAGAATACGATCTTAAATAAATGAATGATGAACAAAACATATCCGCTTCCAATGCTTCTACAGATAAACCGGAAGCACAGCCCATAAATGATTTACAGGCGGCAGAAATAAATTCAAATCTATTAACTGAAAATCCTGTAACTCAAAAACCAGGGGATAAAGAAACTATTGAACCCGTTGAACCTGAAACCATCAACCCCAAACTACAAACTGCAGAAATGGAAGTACATCATCACGGCCACGTACATGAAAAAAAGAAATGGAAAGAATATGTTTTCCAGTTCTTCATGTTATTTCTTGCGGTGTTTTGCGGGTTTTTAGCAGAGTACCAATTAGAGCACAAAATTGAAACAGATCGGGAAAAACAATTTATCCAGTCGCTAATAAATGATATTAAAGCTGATACTGTCAGAGTTAAGGTAATTATTAATGAGCGGATGAAAAGAGATCAAAGGCTGGATTCCTTAACTTTTCTATTGAATAATGAATTATCAAAAGGTGGGACAAACCGAATATATGTCAATGCAGTAACTGCAGCTCGGTCACTTGCCTTCAGGTTTATCCCGAATGATGGAACAATGCAGCAATTAAAAAATTCGGGAGCATTCAGGCTCATTCGCAACCGCACAGTGTCAGATAGCATTGCCAAATATGATGTAAGTATAAGGAACCTGTTGCGGCAGGGAGAGTTAGAAGAATCATTAATTCATGATTACCGGGTAGCATCAGCAAAAATATTTGATGCACTTGTATTTGATCGTTCTTTGGATGCTGACAATAACATTCGGACAATCACAGAAAACCCACCATTATTAAATTATAACGAAACTGATCTTCATACATGGAATTACAAAATGTATTCAATGAAAGCATTGAACAAAGCAAACCACAGAGACATGAAATTATTGTTTCAGCAGGCAGCCAATTTGTTAAAAACATTAAAAACTGAATATCATCTTGAATGAGTGAAGAAGAAAAAATAGAAGGGAGTAAAGCAGAAGGTGCAGGGCATAAGGAGGACAATCCACAGACAACTACCAACCTGACTGCCGCACAGGCAAGCGACCAAGAGCCAACGGAACAAAAAGAAGCATCTTCACCAGAGCAATCTATCCCCGAACTTCAAACTACAAACCCTAAACCACAAACTACCCCAATGGAAGTACATCATCACGGCCACGTACATGAAAAAAAGAAATGGAAAGAATATGTATTCCAGTTCTTCATGTTGTTTCTTGCTGTTACCCTGGGATTTTTTGTAGAAAATCAAAGGGAACATTATATAGAAGGTATGCGGGAGAAGCAGTTCATTAAATCGCTTGTAAACGACCTCCGCTCAGATATTGTAAAATTAACAAGCATCATTAAAATACGCACGGTCAGGGCATCAGATTTAGATTCCCTAAAATTGTTAGTGAATAGTGATTCCCCCAATACTCATACAAATGATATATATTATTTAGCTTCAACAGCTGCACGTACACTAACAATCAGGTTTATTCCTAATGATGGAACGATGCAGCAGTTAAAAAATTCCGGTGCTTTCCGCTTGATACGTAACCGCATTGTATCGGATAGCATTGCAACATATGATGTGAATGTAAGAAATGCCTTACGCCAGAGCGAAGTGGAAGAAATGGTAATCAATGATTACAGGCAGGCAGCCGCAAAAATTTTTAATACTCTTATATTTGACGAGATAATGGACGACAACCTTAATGTGATCAGGCGACCACATGGCAATCCCGCTTTAGCAAATTATACCTCAACGGAACTTTATAACTGGAATTACAAAATGTATTCTATGAGCGGTATTAACAGGGCAAATCGCAGAGATGCACGGCTGCTTTTAACGCAGGCAACCAACTTATTAAAAACTTTACAGAAAGAATATCATTTAGAAAATGAATGAAGAACAAAACATAAAAGACCAACCGGAAGACAATAGACCCCCGACGACAGAAGACAGTGAGAAATCTGCCGAAGAAACTTCAGTTGAAATTGAAAAAAATCAAACTATTGCTGAAGAAAACATTCAACACTCAACACCTAACATTCAACAGAATAACGAAAAAATGGAAGTACATCATCACGGTCACGTACATGAAAAAAAGAAATGGAAAGAATAT
>JBBJOK010000066.1:0-11549 GCA_037721545.1 Chitinophagaceae bacterium | reverse complement strand
CATTTATTGATGTAGGTTTTGAAAAAGATGCCTTTCTTCATTACACTGATCTGAGTCCTTATGTTCGATCTATTTTAAAATTTACCAATGTAGCCATGCAGGATAAAACCGAACATGGTTTTGAATTTGGAAAATTTGTAGTGGAACCTGAAATTATAAAAACAGGTAAAATAGCTGAAGTTTTAAGTGGTAAGCCAAACGTTCTTGTACAGATTTTAAAAGAGCCCATAGCGGCGAAGGGTCCACGCCTTAGTTGTGAATTATCTCTTCCCGGAAGATTTGTTGTACTAACCCCTTTCAATGATATAGTTGCCGTTTCAAGAAAAATACATTCTTCAGAGGAAAGAAAACGGTTGCATAAAATTATTGAAGCTCTTAAGCCCAAAAATTTCGGTGTAATTGTACGCACAGCAGCGGAAGGCAAACACACTACTGAACTGCATGAAGATCTTTTAAGTTTAATTAATACATGGAAGAGTATTCAAAAAAATTTAAAAGGTGCTGTTGCTCCCACAAAGATTATGAGTGAGGAAGGAAAAACAAACAGCATTTTACGTGATCTATTAAGTGAAGATTTTAATAAGATTGTTGTAAATGATAAAAATATCTATAACGACACCAAAACATATATACAAAGAATAGCACCTGATAAAGCTGATATTCTTTCTTATCACAGTAATGGCTCTCCTATTTTTGACAGTTACGGAATTACCAAACAGGTGAAAGCTTCTTTCGGTAAAACAATAAACCTCCCCAGCGGCGCTTATTTAATTGTTGAACATACTGAAGCCCTGCATGTAATTGATGTAAACAGTGGCTATAAAAGTGTAAGTAATAACCAGGAACAGAATGCCCTGGAAACTAACCTGGAAGCGGCGGCTGAGATTGCACGCCAATTAAGGTTAAGGGATATTGGCGGAATTATAGTGGTTGACTTTATTGATATGAGGCTGATGGAAAACAGGAAAAAGCTTGTTGAGGTGATGGAATCTTTTATGAAAATAGACAGAGCCAAACATGCTTGTTTACCCATTAGTAAATTTGGCTTGATGCAAATTACCAGGCAGCGAATGAAGCCTGAAATGAATATCAATACCCTTGAAGTTTGCCCAAGTTGTTCAGGCACCGGAAAAATTTCTTCTACTTTAATATTAGAAGATGAGATAGAAAAGAATTTGAGTTATCTCCTGATGCAGAAGCATACAAGGCTTACAGTAGAAGTACACCCCATATTATTTGCTTACCTCACCAAAGGTTTTCCAAGTAAACGGATGAAATGGAGCTGGAAGTACAAACAAAAGATCCGGGTAAAACAAAACAGTAATTATCATCTTACCGAATTTCATTTTTATGATAAAACGGATGAGGAGATAAAGTTGTGAGGGGTCTATCGCTGAATTAATTTTTTTTAATTTTTTGCAGAACTTAACATCACCTCATAGAATGGTCTATGCAAAAAAAGCTAAAATTTTCCGAAAACATTGCAGACACATCAACCGTTAATCTTAAATTAGCAGCTTACTCAACCAGACATAGGTAAGATGAACTTAATAGACACTGGAATTGAAAAAGGCCTTATAAAATTTGACGATGAGAAAAACTTCGTCACCTACATACACCAAAACAAAAAGCGCAGTTACAACAACCCGGAAGAAAAAGTTCAGGTTGAAACTTTCCTCTCATTGATATTGATTTCAGGTTATTCTGTAAACCGCATTAAATTATTCCAATCAGTTCAAATTGGCTCCCGGACTACAGAAGCCGACATCATTATTTACGAAGATGATGAATGCGAATGCACCTACATAGTTGTTGAGTGCAAAAAGGAAGACATCACAGACCTTGAATTTAATGTTGCAGTTGACCAGGCATATAGCTACGCAGTTGCTGAAGGTGGAAAATATGTTTGGACAACTTCCAGAATAAAAAACCAGTATTACGAAGTTCCCGACAAGAAGCCAAAAAGCAGAATTGAAATTCCTGATATACCGCAGTTTGGTGTAACTAAACTTGCCCCTTATAAATATGTGAAAGGCGGCATTTCTCAATTTGATACGGAAGAATTAATAAATCTTGCAAGTGAACCAACTCCCTCCCTTTTGGGGAGGGCTGGGGAGGGGCGGCAGAAATTCTTTGAGCTTGAAGTTGTTAGCGAAAGTGAGCTGACAAAGATTTTCATTCAATCACATCAGGCACTTTGGGGTGGTGGACAAAGAAATCCAAGTGTAGCGTTTGATGAATTAGATAAACTGATTTTCTGCAAGATTTGGGACGAAAAACATCCAAGAAAGAACGGAGACCCTTACGATTTTCAAATTTTTCGTGACGAAGAACCTGATGATTTATTAACCCGGATAAAGAAAATTTATGCTGTTGGCGAAAAAGAAGCACCCGAAGTTTTTAAAGATGGCATTACATTATCAGCACAGGAAACCCTAACCATTGTAAAATATTTTCAACGGATTAACCTTAATAAAACTGACCTTGACAGTAAAGGCAAAGCCTTTGAAACGTTTATGGGCAGTTACTTTCGTGGTGACTTCGGACAATACTTTACCCCCAGACCAATTGTAAAATTCATTGTTGAAAGTTTACCAATTACACATAAATCACGAGTGCTTGACACCAGTTGCGGAAGTGGTGGCTTTTTACTTTACGCTTTGGATAAAGTAAGAGAACAAGCCAATGAATTTTATGACCCAATTAAAAACGAGAAGGACCATTACAAATATTGGCACGACTTCGCAGAGAAAAATTTATTTGGTATCGAGATAAACGACCAAATTGCAAGAACCGCCAAAATGAATATGATTATTCACGATGACGGACACACCAATGTAATAGCATCGGATGGATTGTTGAGTGATGGTGAAATGCAAACCAAATCGGGCAACAAAGAGTTTAAATACAATTCCTTTGATTTTATAATTACCAATCCGCCTTTTGGCAGTAGCATTAAGCAAACCGAAAAAGCTTACCTGACTCAATATCAATTAGGTAAGAAAGAAGAAGATTGGTTAGCGCTTAAATCTTTAAAATATGATACAAGGGATAGCCAAAGCACCGAAGTTTTATTTTTAGAGCAGTGCCATAATTTTTTAAATGAGGGCGGTTATTTGGCAATTGTAATTCCGGACGGGATTTTAACTAACAGCAGTTTGCAATATGTAAGAGACAACATTGAAGAACTGTACCGCATTGTTGCCGTTGTTTCAATGCCTCAAACAGCTTTTACCGCTACTGGTGCAGGCGTCAAAAGTTCGGTTTTGTATTTGCGCAAACACAAAAACAAACAGACTGAAAAAATCAGCAACCAAAAAGCCAGGCTAAAGGAGCAATTAAAAACAGACAATAAATTTGTTGCCACGGTTGAAGGCTGGGAGAAGGACAAGGCATATGCCATAAAAAAATTAGAGGAGGAAGCTAAAATACAAAATCTAAAAGCAACCAAAACCGAAATCACAGAAATCATAAAAATCTCAAAAATCAAGGTTCAGACAATATTTACTGACAAAGTGAATTTGCTGAAAGAAGAAATGACCGAAAAATACTTTTTGGCAAAGCAAAAGGCATTGGACGACTATCCTATTTTTATGGCAATAGCCGAAGATATTGGCTATGATGCCACAGGCAGAAATACCAACAACAACGAATTAACTGAAATAGGAAAAGAGCTTACAAAGTTTATTGCTCATATAAATAAAACAGAGAAGTAAATAAGAAAGATCGGAACTCCGGTTATGTTGTTTAAATTAAATCAACAAAACAATGAAACAGCAAAACGCCATACAAATATTTGAAGACAAAAAAGTTAGAACCATTTGGGATGCAGAACAGGAAAAATGGTATATTTCTATAATTGATGTTATTGAAATATTAACCAATAGCGATAGGCCACGAAAATATTGGAGTGACCTTAAAACAAAACTTGAAAAAGAAGGAAGTCAACTGTCCGAAAAAATCGGACAGTTGAAAATGCAGGCGCCTGATGGAAAAATGCGAATGACCGATGTTGCCGATACTGAACAACTCTTCAGATTAATTCAGTCCATTCCATCACCAAAGGCAGAACCATTTAAACTTTGGCTGGCACAAGTGGCTGCCGAAAGATTGGACGAAATGCAAGACCCTGAACTTAGTATTGACAGGGCTTTAGAACAATATTTAAAATTGGGCTATTCGGAAAACTGGATCAACCAGCGACTTAAAAGTATTGAAATAAGAAAAGAACTAACCGATGAATGGAGAAGCCGTGGATTGAAAGAAGGTGTGCAATTTGCGACCCTCACTGATATTATTACCAAAGCGTGGTCGGAGAAAACTACCAAAGAATACAAAATCCTAAAAGGATTGAAAAAGGAAAACCTGAGGGATAATATGACCAACACCGAACTCATTTTAAACATGCTTGCCGAAGCCTCTACTAAAGATATTTCGCAGGCAGTAAATCCTAAAGACTTTGAACAAAGTAAAAAAGTAGCCGGGCAAGGAGGTAATGTTGCAAAAGTTGCAATGAAAGAACTGGAAGCCAAAACTGGCAAAAAAGTAGTATCGGCTTTAAATGCAAAAACTTTATTGAAGGGAAAAGGAGAAACAAAAACATTATACCCAGACAAGCCAACAAAATAAATGAACAGTTATACTATTTCATCATCACTCAATAAAAGCCGGGTTTTCATTTTACAAAAAAGCGGATTAGAAAAACGATTTGATCCGTTTTATTATATTCCTGAATTGGTAGAACTGGAAAAGAAAATTTTAACCAAACAACCCAAAAAATTAAGAGATTACGTAAAAGGTATTTCAAGCGGTGCAACACCAAAGACAACAGAAAGTGAATTGTATTATACTGAAAAAGAAAACGGAATACCGTTTTTAAGAGTGCAGAACCTTTCGCCAACGGGTGTTTTAGAATTTGACGCTTGTAAATATATAAACGAAGAAACACATAAAGGAATGTTGAAACGAAGCCAGGTTTCAGCAGGCGACTTGTTAGTGAAAATTACAGGTGTTGGACGAATGGCAGTTGCTTCCATTGTACCCGAAGGGTTTGAAGGCAATATTAATCAACACGTTTGTGTAATAAAAACAGGAAGCAAAGAAATTAGTGAAACACTTGCAGCATTTTTGAATTCCGACATTGGAGAAAAATTAGCAAGACGAAGAAGTACCGGCGGCACAAGACCAGCATTAGATTACCCTGCTTTACTTTCTATTCCGATAATTGAAGACAAGCGAATTTTACAAATTACAGCTAAGGTAATTGAGCAGAAGCAAAAGAACGAAGCGGAAGCGGAGAAACTACTTTCAAGTATTGACGATTATTTATTGAAGGAGTTAGGTATTAGTTTTCCTGAACCGCCAGAAAATGTTTTGGAAAATAGAATGTTTATTAGAACTCTTAAGAACCTTTCCGATAATAGATTTGACCCATACCATCATCAAACATCTTTCATAGACATTATCGCAGCAATTAGAAAGTCAAAATACAGGGTAGATAATTTCAAGCACCTAATTCGTGATTTAAAGAACGGCATTGAAATTAGAACTTACGTTGAAGAAGAAGGTATGAGATATTTAAGAGTTACTGACTTAGGCGAAAATGGTTTAATGCACAACTCGCCAAGATTTGTTGAAAGGCAACAAATACCAAATAGAATTAAGCTAAACAAAGACTGCATTCTAATTTCACGTTCTGGTTCATTAGGACTTGTAAATGTATTTGAGCCGGTACTTGAAGAAACAATACTTTCTTCTCACATTTTCAAAGTGGAACTGAAAACTGAAGAAGTTCTTCCAGTTTATCTGCAAGGATATCTTAGAAGCAAAGCAGGTCAATCGGAAATATTTAGAAACAACAATGGTGGAGTAATTCCTGAAATAAATCAAGAAGCTTTAAAGTCAATCCTAATTGTTATCCCACCACTTGACAAGCAAAAAGAAATTGCAGATAATATCACAGCCATAAGGCAACAGGCACAAAAACTAAAAGACAAGACAAAAGAAGCATTGAAAAAAGCGAGTGAGGAAATAGAAAAAATATTACTTGCTTAAGAAATAAAAAAACCGCCTCACTTGTTATGAAACGGCTTCTTTAAAAATCAGATTATAAAATTACTTGTATTGAGGAATCAATTCTTTTGCCAATTCTACTCCCATTTTCGGTGTCTCGAGGCTGACCGGGAATAAGGGGCTTTAATCATCACTTCTACTCTGGTAAATCAAAATATATTGTACAAGCATGGCAATTGAGGCCAATGCTGCAACTACATAAGTAAGTGCTGCCCATTTTAATGCATCTTTTGCTTTATCATGTTCTTCGCCTTGGGTTATATGAGAAGTATCCAGCCATTTTAATGCTCTTGCAGAGGCATCAAATTCCACCGGTAAGGTTATTACTGAAAAAACTGTTGAAGCAGCAAATAATATTATACCTATCAACAAAATTGTTGGGTTACCCCCACCAACAGTAAACAAACCCAGCCCTATTAATATCACCCATTGGGCTACGTTTGTACTAATGTTTACCACGGGCACCAAGGCAGAACGGAGTTTTAGCATCGAATAAGCTGTAGCATGTTGTATGGCATGCCCGCATTCATGCGCCGCAATTGCCGCTGCTGAAACAGTTCTGCCCTCATATACATCGGCGCTTAAATTTACAGTCTTCTTTGTAGGATCATAGTGATCGGTTAAAAAACCACTGGCCGAAAGTATGGTTACATCATATATACCATTATCCCTCAACATTTTTTCAGCAACTTCTTTACCACTTAATCCGCTGCTGGTGGGTATTTGGCTGTATTTTTTAAATTTACTTTTTAAGATGAATTGAACGATCATCCCAATCACCATAAAAATTACAGAAATAACTATTATACCTAAGTCCATATTTTTATTTTTCTATAATTCATCAATAAATATACCCATTGATTTTTTCTGCCGATTTAGCAGTAGTTGTAATTGTTAATTTATCTTAAATAAAAAAGGAGAGAAATTGCTTCTCTCCTAAATTAACTATTGAAACTAATGTTTATTTGTATTGTGGAATTAATTCTTTCGCAAGGTCAACCATTTTTTTAATTCCTTCTTCCGGTAAATTTCCATTTTTAAATTCTGTCAAAACCTCAGGCATCCTGTTATCCATTTCCATTAAAAAATGATCTTCAAAAGCCTTTACATTTTTTACTGCAACCTCGCTAATTAAACCATTTGTTCCAAGATAGATTATTGCCACTTGTCTTTCTACTGCATAAGGAGAGAACTGAGGTTGTTTTAATATTTCAACGTTTCTTGATCCTTTGTCTAACACTGATTTTGTTGCAGCATCCAGGTCTCCACCAAATTTTGAGAAAGCTTCCAACTCACGATACAAGGCCTGATCAAGCTTTAAAGTTCCGGCAACTTTTTTCATTGATTTTATCTGTGCATTACCTCCAACACGGCTAACAGAAATACCTACGTTGATAGCAGGGCGAATACCGGCATTAAAAAGGTTACCTTCTAAAAATATCTGACCATCAGTAATGGAAATTACATTTGTTGGGATATATGCAGATACGTCACCTGCTTGTGTTTCTATGATTGGTAAAGCAGTTAATGAACCTCCACCTTTTACTAAATGTTTAATATTTTCAGGGAGATCATTCATTTTTTGTGCAATCTCATCTTTCGAAATGATCTTTGCTGCTCTCTCTAATAAACGGCTATGTAAATAAAATACATCCCCGGGGTATGCTTCACGCCCCGGAGGCCTTCTTAATAAAAGCGAAACCTCACGATAAGCAACAGCCTGCTTACTTAGATCATCAAAAATTATCAATGCAGCTCTTCCGGTGTCTCTAAAAAATTCACCAATAGCAGCACCTGCAAAAGGAGCATAGAATTGTTGTGGCGCCGGATCAGATGCAGATGCGGCAACAATCGTTGTGTATTCCATTGCATCATTTTCCTGCAACGTTTTCATAACCTGTGCAATGGTAGACGCCTTTTGCCCGATAGCCACATAAATACAATAAACGGGTTTGCCTGCTTTATAAAATTCTTTTTGATTTATAATTGTATCAACACAAATTGCGCTCTTTCCGGTTTGACGGTCACCGATCACCAATTCTCTTTGCCCGCGACCAATAGGTATCATCGCATCAATCGCCTTAATACCCGTTTGAAGCGGCTCTTTTACAGGCTCACGAAAAATTACACCGGGTGCTTTACGCTCCAATGGCATTTCATAAAGTTCACCTGTTATGGGGCCCTTGCCATCAATTGGTTCTCCTAAAGTATTAATCACTCGTCCGGCTAAGCCATCACCTACTTTTATTGAGGCAATTTTACCCGTACGGCGAACAGAAGCGCCTTCTTTTATATCTCCCTGGTCACCCATTAAAACCACACCTACATTATCTTCTTCAAGGTTTAAAGCAATCGCTTTTACGCCATTTTCAAATTCTACTAATTCTCCGGAACTAACATTATTTAGTCCATATATTCTTGCAATACCATCACCAACCTGTAATACAGTTCCTATTTCTTCAAGGTTTGCTTCTGCATCAAAATTGCTAAGTTGTTCACGAAGTATTGCCGAAATTTCATCAGGTTTAATATCCACCATATAAAAAATTTATCTTAGTTTTTGAATATAATCGTTGTTCATAAATTGCTTCTGCACATCATTAAGGTCTCTGCGAATGCTTGCATCTGCTAAATAGCCTTCCATCTCCAAAACAAAACCGCCCACAATACTTTCATCAACTACAGTTTCTAATTCAATATTTTCTATCTCTTCTGAAACTTTTATTTTATTTATAAAATCGTTTTTTATTTCATCGCTTATTGCAACCGCGGTGGTAAGCTTTACTTTATGAATGCCTTTAACAACATTATATTGTTCAAGAAATGCTGATATTATTTCAGGAAGATTTGACTCCCGGTTTTTATTCCCTAATAATTTAATAAATGAAGCAGTCAATTTGCTGATCTTACCGGCAGTTACAGCTTCAATAATTTTATTTTTTTTATCTTCTTTAATTATTGGGCTATTAAGAACGTTCCTAAACTCACGGCTGCTTTTACAAATGGTATCAAGCAACTTCATATCATTAAAAGCTTCTTCCAACTGCCCTTTTTCCTGGGCCAGATCAAGTAGGCTTTTTGCGTATCGTATTGCTAAACGTGGGTTTGTCATAATAAAGCCCCTAAATCCCCGAAGGGGACTTTGGAAATTCTTTTATATTTAAAAAATATTTGTTCATTTTATACATTCAACTTTGTACTCCTCTGTTTCCCCCTTCGGGAGATAGGGGGCTTCTAATTCATCTTTACATTTTCAGCAAGCTGTTTAATATAATTTTCCTGCTCTTGCTTATTGCTTAATTCTCTGCGTAATATTTTCTCACTTACTTCCACAACTAAATTTCCTACCTGGTTTTTAAGATCGGTTAAAGCAGCCATCTTTTGCTGATTGATCACTGATTGAGCATCTGCAATAATTTTATTTGTCTCAACCTTTGCCTGCTCTTTTGCTTCGCTGATAATTTTATCTTTTGTCTCTTTTGCTTCCCTAAGCATGTTTCCTCTTTCTTCACGTGCTTTTACAAGCAATTCTTCATGCTCACTTTTCATTTGAGTCATTTCAATCTTTATTTTCTCTGCTGTGG
This sequence comes from Chitinophagaceae bacterium, assembly GCA_037721545.1. Classification (GTDB taxonomy): domain Bacteria; phylum Bacteroidota; class Bacteroidia; order Chitinophagales; family Chitinophagaceae; genus Ginsengibacter. The sequence continues at coordinate 1,893 of JBBJOK010000066.1, read as the reverse complement.
CAAGAGAATCAGCAATGCCCTGTTCACGCTCGTTCATTGAATTAAGGATCGGCTTCCATGCGTATTTTTTAAGGATAAAAAATACAATAAGAAATGCGAGCAGCGTCCAGATGATTAAACCAAAGCCCGGAGTAAGTAACTGCATAAAAAAAGTTTAAAGGTTTAAGAGTTTTAAAACGCCTGCCTGCCGGTAGGCAGGTTTAAGTTTTTACCTCGAATTTCTTTTGTTGAATAAAGTTATAAAGTACAAGAGTGCGACGCCAATGAAGCTAAATAGATTTATTGAAGCCGACTACAAAAAAAATTAAAATTAAAAGAACTAATTAAAGCCCCATTAGGGGATTTAGGATAAAAAATACTGCACTCTCCGCCCTGTGCATTGAGTGCAGTAATGTGTTTTAAACGAACATAGCCAGGATACCTACGATAACCGCAAACAGGGCAACCCCTTCCACCAATGCAGCTGTAAGGATCATGTTTGCCCGAATGTCGTTTGAGGCTTCCGGCTGACGGGCAATGGCTTCCAAAGCACCTTTACCAATCTGGCCGATACCAATACCTGCGCCCACTGCTCCAAGACCGGCACCAATTGCACCCCCCGCATTAGCCCAGGGAATTTCACTCAATAAAACCATTAATAAATCCATGATACTTGTTTTATATAATTAAAAAAAAACTAAACAATTACTGCTTCATGATGGCCATCTACGTCTTCGTGACCGCCCTCAAATGCCTGACCAATAAATACTGCGGTAAGGTTTGTAAAAATATATGCCTGTAAAAATGCCACCAGTAGTTCTATAAGATAGATGAACACAACAAATGCAATGGATAGTGGTGAAAATCCCCAGCCGATATAAGTACTTAGTGCTCCGAAAATAAATATCAATGATATTAAGCATATAATAATTATATGCCCTGCTATCATGTTTGCAAAAAGACGTATCATTAATGCAAAGGGTTTGGTAAATACCCCTAAAATTTCCACGGGAATTAAAATTGGTTTTACTCCAATGGGTACAGGCGGATTAAAAATGTGTGCCCAATAGTGTTTATTGGTGCTCAACATAATAATAACAAAAGAGATTACGGATAAAACCAGCGTAAATGCAATATTGCCTGTAACATTTGCTGAGCCAGGTATTAAACCAACCAGATTATTTATTAAGATGAAAAAGAAAACCGTAAGCAGGTAGGGGAAATATTTTTTGTATTTCTTGCCCAGGTTTGGCTTTGCAACCTCATCTCTAACAAAAGTGATAATAGGCTCTATTAAATTCTGTACTCCTTTTGGTGCTGTGGTTACGCCTTGTCCGCTCCTGTATTTTTTTGCCATATACAACATTACCCAAACCAATAATCCAAGTGCCAAAAACATTTGAACAACGTTACGAGTAAGAGAAAAGTCATACACTTTTACGGTGTTATCTATGTCACCATTTTCTTTTACAGCAACAATTTGTTCTGCTGAATATTTTTTTGGGTTAAGTTTTTGGTCAGTTATTTTATCATTTGTAATAATATCATAACCTTTATAAGAATGCTCTCCATGATGAAATTTGGAGGACATGAAAATATCAAGGCCCTTTTCTTTCGAGTAAAGAATTACAGGTAGGGGGATAGTGGCATGATGTTCTTTACCATCACTGGCTTTATAGGATAAAAAATGAAATTCATGAGCATCTAAAACGTGGCCAAAAATTACCTTATTAGCATCAAAGCCTTCCTTTTTAGGCTTTTCGGCTTTATGTTTTTCTTCATGCCTTTCCTGTGCAAAACACGTATTAGAAAAATTTATTAAAAAAAAGCTGAAAACGGCTGCCAATATAGTTTTTATTCTCTTTGCCATCATATCCAATCCTGATTTTTGCGCAAAGATAAGGCTGGAAAAGG
>JBBJOK010000405.1:0-2857 GCA_037721545.1 Chitinophagaceae bacterium | reverse complement strand
ATCCAAAAAGATTATATACTGCCGGCAATGCATTATTTGCATCAGAAAATGAAGGGAGCAGTTGGGAACAAATATCTCCTGACCTTACCACAAATGATAAGAGTAAACAAAAATCAAGTGGCGGACCTATCACACAAGACAATACATCAGTTGAATATTACTCCACCATTTTTACCGCGGCCGAATCCCCTTATGAAAAAGATTTGTTATGGACAGGCAGTGATGATGGTTTGGTACATGTAAGCCGTGATGGAGGTAAAAACTGGGATAATGTAACTCCAGCAGGCATACCGAAATGGATGATGTGGAATGCTATTGATACTGATCCGTTTAAAAAAGGTGCTGCATACGTTACTGGTACAAGATATAAAAGTGATGATTTTGCCCCCTACATTTTTAAGACAGAGGATTATGGAAAAAGCTGGAAAAAAATTACAGATGGAATAAACAAAATGCATTTTACAAGAGTGATGAGGGCAGATAAAAAACGCCCGGGGTTATTGTATGCGGGAACTGAATACGGAATGTATATTTCTTTTAATGATGGCGATACATGGAAGCCATTTCAACAAAATCTACCTGTTGTACCCATAACTGATTTAACTATTAAAGAAAATGATTTGATAGTTGCAACACAGGGCCGTGCGTTTTGGGTTATTGATGATTTGAGTGTAGTGCAACAAATGGATGCTTCTGTTTCCAATAAAAAAATTCATGTATTTGATGTTTACCCATCTTACCGCATGCAGGGAAATCCATTTGCAGCATCTTTTGGCGCTCCCAAAAATGCCGGGGCCAATCCCCCTTCAGGCGTTGTATTTAATTATTATTTAAACGAAGTTCCTGATTCTGCTAAAGCTTACGTTACCATTTTTGACAGAGATCATAAATTAATAAAAACATTCGCAACGGATGCTAAAGAGAACAATGCTAAAATTGATGTGAATAAAGGGATGAATGTGTTTGTGTGGGATCTTCGTTATCCTGAAGCTGAAAAAATAGAAGGCATGATATTATGGAATGGTGTACCCAGCGGGATAATAGCCCCTCCCGGAAATTATTTTGCACGTTTTAAATTAGGAAAGGATTCTGCTGAAGTTCCATTTACTGTTAAGTCCGACCCTAATTATAAAATCACCCAGCAGGATTATGAGCAACAAAATATTTTTCTGGAAACGGTGATAAATAAATTTAATGAAACCCAAAAAGCAATAAAAGATATCAGGGCATTACGCACCCAGATCAATTCTTTTATCACATTACAAGGGAAAGATGTACCTAAAGAAATAAAGCAAATGGCTGACAGTATAAATAAAAAACTTACTTCCATTGAAGAAACACTCTATCAAACAAAAGCTAAAAGCGGCCAGGATGTTTTAAATTATCCAATTAAACTTAATGATAAATTATCCGGGGTATTTGATGCTGCCAATAGCGGCAATTTTGCACCCAGCAAACAATCAAGGGAAGTATATGGGGAACTTGCATCACAAATAGATAGGGAACTGAATAAATTAAAATCGGTAAAAGAAAAAGACGTACCGGCTTTTAATGATGCCATCAGGCAAAAAGCATTGCCGGTAATTGGTATTAAATAAAGCCTCTCCACCTAACCTCCTCTCCCATAGAGAGGAGGCAGTGCAGTTGTGAGGTACCAAACATCACATCTACCAAATTTTACTTTTGAATATGATTAAACATTTTCAAAGGTTGTTGAATAAATTAGCTAAGGATGATGTGGAAGATATGATGCTTATTAATTTGATGAAGCATCGCTCCTTCTCAGTGGGAGAAGGAGGTGGAGGATGAGGCCTTAATCTTCATTCAACATATCAGGTCTTCTCTCCTGTGTTCTTTTCAGAGATTCTTCATTGCGCCATGCTTCAATAGTAGCATGATTACCGCTTAATAAAACATCAGGTACTTTCCATCCACGAAAGTCTTCCGGCCTGGTATAAACAGGCGGAGCTAATAAATTATCCTGGTAAGAATCAGTAAGGGCTGATGTTTCATCATTTAATACACCCGGTATCAGTCTGCCGATTGCATCAACCAAAACGGCAGCGCCCAATTCTCCTCCGCTTAAAACATAATCCCCTATCGAAATTTCTTTTGTAATAAAATGGTCCCGCACTCTTTGGTCAATACCCTTATAATGTCCGCAGATCAAAAGCAAATTATTTTTAAGTGAAAGTTTATTGGCCATTTTTTGATCAAAATTTTCTCCATCAGGTGATAAAAAGATCACCTCATCATATTCAGTATTTTTTTGCAGGCTCTCAATTGCATTTACCAATGGCTCTGCCATCATTACTAAACCTGCACCGCCTCCAAACTGATAATCATCTACCTGGCCATGCTTATATGTTGTATGGTCTCTTAAGTTAATCAGATTGATCTGGAGCAGGCCCTTTTCTTTTGCTCTTTTTAAAATAGAGTGAGAAAAAAAACTTTCCATTAAATCAGGAACAACAGAAATGATATCAATTTTCATACATAACGTGGTAAAACTGTGATAGAAATTTTTTCTTTCCTGTAAGCACGTACATTTCGTCCATTTTGTTGACCAGGAATCCATTTTGGCGCTTCGCTTATTAATCTTATTGCTTCTTTTTGTAAAGCAATATTAATCGAATCTTTATTAGCACATTTTACATCTGTGATACTACCATCCTTATCAATTATAAAAATGATTAGAGCTGTTTCTGTATATACAGTATCCCGTGAAATCATTTGACACAACACTTCATTCTTTCTAAAATTTTTTGATAAATAATTCTTCCATGCCGTTTCGCCTCCAGGATAACATGTATCAATTTCTACTTTGCAAATTATCATATCATATTTATGATTTACA
>JBBJOK010000404.1:0-2859 GCA_037721545.1 Chitinophagaceae bacterium | reverse complement strand
GGCAATTAATACTTGTCTGGATTGTTTATCATATGATTTAAAAGTTTCCCAACTTCTTCATTTTGAATTGACAAAGTACTATGTACTTCTTCGGTAATATATTTACATGCAAGAGCAAAATCTAACCATCCGGATGTTTCTGAATTTTCCATATCGCTGTCTGTAACTTTAGAAATGAAATGAGCAACCTACCTTTTCTTTCGGTACGCCTCTTGCAAACAAATACAAACACTTCTCGAAGAGCGCCTAATTTGATCGGTTAATGAATATCTTTCTTCAGGTGGAAATTTGATTGAAATTTTAAATATTTCCATTGCTAATTCAAAAGCCTTCTTATAAAAAGTTGTTTCTTTTACATTTTTAGCCGCCATACTTTTTGCTTATTGTCGATTGCCCATTGCAAATTGTTTACTCCGTCATCATTTCCTTTGCTACTCTAACCACATCTTCTACATTAGGTTTGCTAAAATAATCCCCATCAGTGCCATAAGAAGGTCTGTGGGCTTTACCGGTTAAGGTTCTGGGAGCCACATCAAGATATTTATAGCCGCCCTGTTCTTCCATTACTTTATTAAACATATAAGCAGCAGCACCTCCCGGAACATCTTCATCAATAAAAACAATCCTGTTTGTTTTCTTTAATGACTCCAGCAATTTATGATGAATATCAAAAGGTAACAATGTTCGTACATCAACAACTTCACAACTAATATTTATTTTGGCTAAACTATCTGCAGCCTCTACAACAATTCGTGCGGTTGAGCCATAAGTAACCATCGTGATATCTGTACCTTCTTTTATAATTTCAGGCACACCTAATGGTATAGTGTAATCAATTAAATTAGCAGGAAGTTTTTCTTTTAAACGATAACCATTAAGGCATTCTACAATTATGGCCGGATCGTTGGCCCGCAATAAAGTATTGTACATGCCAACAGCCTGCACCATATTTCTCGGTACACAAATATACATACCCCGTAAAGCATTTATTGCCATCCCCATCGGGGATCCACTATGCCAGATACCTTCCAGGCGATGGCCCCTTGTGCGAACAATTAACGGACAGCTTTGCTGGCCTTTTGTTCTAAAATGTGTGGTAGCTACATCATCACTTAAAGGCTGCAATCCATACAATAAATAATCAACATATTGTATTTCAGCAATAGGGCGTAATCCCCGCAAAGCCAGGCCTATACCCTGCCCCATAATTGTTAACTCCCTTATCCCTGTATCAAAAATTCTTTGTTCGCCATACTTTTCCTGTAACCCGCTAAAGCCCTGGTTAACATCTCCTATAAAACCAAGATCTTCTCCGAATGCGACTACTTTTTTATTAGAAGCAAAAAGCTCATCAAAATATTTATTGAGTATTTCATACCCGTTTACTATTGGGGCATCATCTTTAATATAAGGCTGTATCTCGGTAACTTTTAATGCAGACCTGGGACCTTGATTATATAGATGGCTATTAAACAGCTCAGCGTTTTCCCTAACAAGTTCTAAGTAAAAAGCACTAAGCTCAGATTTATGTTTTTCATTTGATTTATCCGGAATAATATCTATTGCCGTGGCTAAAGCCTTCATCACATCCCTCCTTTGAGGTTCCCTATTTGCAGATAATTCTGCACCTATCTTATTTATTTCTGCGTTTTCTTCAGACAACCCTTTGAACAATTCAAAACATTTATCTACCTGATGTTTAATTGGATTGATATATTTTTCCCAGGCATTCTTTTTACTTTCCCTCGCTAATTTCTTAGCTTCAATTTCAATTTGCTCTAATTCACTTTCTTCTGCCAGGGTATTAGAAAGTATCCATTCTTTCATTTGTTTGATACAATCCCAATTTTTCTCCCACTCTAAACGTTGAAGTTCTTTGTAGCGTTCATGGCTTCCGGAAGTAGAATGGCCTTGTGGCTGTGTTATTTCCTCAACGTGAAATAATGCAGGAATATGGGTTTGCCGCATTTCAGCAATGGCGCTTTCCAACACTTCGCACATGCCTGCATAATCCCAACCTTTTAGATTATAAATTTTTATTCCATTTGTATTTTCTTCTTTTTCAAAACCTTTTAAGGCACTTGAGATAGATGCCTTAGTTGTTTGATATTTTTTTGGGACAGAAATGCCATAGCCATCATCCCACACAAAAACTGCTAATGGAACCTGTAAAACTCCGGCAGCATTCATTGTTTCCCAAAAATGTCCTTCAGAAGTGGAAGCATCGCCAATAGTACAGAAACAAATTTCATTTCCATTTTCGCTTAGAGTGGTAAGCTCATTAAACCCTTTCTCATTCCTAAACAATTTTGAAGCAAACGCCAGTCCCAATGCTCTTGGCATTTGTCCGGCTGTTGGAGCAATATCTGCAGAAACATTTTTAATTGTTGCCAGGTTAAGCCACTCCCCACTTTCATCAACAAACTTAGTGGCAAAATGTGCATTCATTTGCCGGCCTGCACTAAAGGGATCATGATTGATATCAGGGTCAGCGTAAAGTTGTGAAAAAAATTGTTCAAGAGTAGATAACCCGGAAGCAAACATAAAAGTTTGATCACGATAATATCCCGAGCGAAAATCCCCAGGTTTAAAAAATTTTGCCATAGCTACCTGGGCTACCTCTTTTCCATCACCGAAAATGCCAAATTTTGCTTTACCGGTTAATACCTCCTTTCTCCCTAACAGGCTTGCCTCCCGGCTCTCACAAACTATTCTAAAATCTGTGAGCACCTCTTCCCTGAATTTATCGAAAGATAAATTTTCCAATGACTTCGCAGGAGTATCAAGTGTGTCCATGCAACAAAAATATTAATAATGAATGATGATTGTTAAAAATCTGGTAACCTGATTAAATTTTGA
>JBBJOK010000403.1:0-2861 GCA_037721545.1 Chitinophagaceae bacterium | reverse complement strand
ATGTGCAGGTAATCAGGCAAGGCATAACACAAATTTATTTATTGGCTGCAATACTATCTGCGACTGGTGAAAAAAATCCCACCCTGGCATGGAATTTAAATATGCAAAGCCTGTTAAATGTATTGGATATTGCTAAGGAAGAAAAACTGACAAAGGTATTCTGGCCTAGCAGCATTGCAGTTTTTGGCCCTACATCACCAAAACAAAATTGCCCTCAGCAAACAGTAATTGAGCCTGTGACTGTGTATGGAATTAGTAAATATGCGGGAGAATTCTGGTGTAATTATTACTATCACCGGTATGGTGTAGATGTTAGAAGTATGCGTTATCCTGGCCTTATCAGTTATAAAAGTGCCCCCGGTGGTGGTACTACGGATTATGCAGTTGAAATTTTTTATGAAGCACTGGAATCAAAAAAATACAATTGTTTTTTAAAGGAGGATACTTTCTTACCTATGATGTATATGCCGGATGCAATAAGAGCCACTGTAGAACTTATGCAGGCAGATGAGCAAAAAATTTCAATAAGAACTTCCTATAATGTTTCAGCAATAAGTTTTTCACCCAAAGACATAGCTCAGGAAATTAAGAAGCACATACCCGATTTCGCAGTGACATTTAATCCAGACTATAGACAGAGTATAGCGGATAGCTGGCCGCAAAGTATTGATGCTTCTATTGCTCACAAAGATTGGGGATGGAAGCCAGAATACGACCTGGCAAAAATGACTTCCGATATGTTAAAGAATTTAAAAATACCTTAATAATTTTCTAGAATTAATACGTAATAATTGGCAAACCCAATATCGGCATGGTTTTTAATAAAAGTACGTAACATTTGTATAAAGGGAATTCTATAACTTTGCCAAACATTAAATTCTTTAATTTATTTAAAACCAAAATCAAGTAAAATGAAAAAATTATTATTAGCTGTAGCATTAATTGGTAGTTCAACTGCCGCTGTAGTTGCACAGGAAACAGAAATGAAATCTAGTAATACTACATTTAGTATTGCAGGTAATGTTGGTAGTGGTACTTCAAGAGATTATAAGCTGGCTGCAGGTGCAGATATCCAATTGGATATTCCAATAGGATCTACTTTAAAATTTACTGCAAGCGCAGGGTACGAAAACATGGCCTATGATATCAACGGATCTAAAGATCATTCTGGTTACATTCCCTTACTTGGCGGACTTAAATTTGGTATAGGAAAAGGTTTATATGCCCATGGCCAAGTTGGTTATGCCTTCAATACTACTAACAATCCTGGAAGTGATAATGATGGAAATTTTGCATATGCTCCAAGTATAGGTTATGGATTTGGTAAGAATTTCGATCTTGCTGCAAAATATATATCTTTTGGACCAAAGGCAATTGTTGCCAGGTTAGCTTATAATTTCTAATATGGTTCTTATATTTTTTGAAGAACCTCTGACAAGAGGCTTTTTATAGGAACTATTTGTTTATATTTTCAAAAAAAATCTTTTATGAAAAAAATAATTTTATTTTTTGCTGTTTTAATAACAGTTTTATCTGTAGTTGCACAGGAAACAGAAATGAAAACAACCAATACTACATTTAGTATTGCAGGTAATGTAGGTAGTGGTAGGGGTGGTGGTAATAATTCTCAAGATTTCAAACTTTCTGCAGGTGGTGATATTCAAGCCGAATTTCCAGCCACAACCGGATTAAAAATTACGGCTAGTGCAGGATATCAAAATTTCGCTTATGAACAGCGTCTTTCTGGCGGAGGGATTAGCAAAGATCATATTAGCTTTATTCCTGTTTTAGCTGGTGCTAAAGTTGCCTTTGGAAAAGGTTTATATGGTCATGGCCAATTAGGTTATTCATTTTTAACCACAAAGAATTCTGCACCTGACTCTGACAATGGTAATTTTACTTTTGCACCAAGTTTGGGTTATGGATTTGGAAAGAATCTTGATATTTCCGCAAAATATCTATCAATTAATAAAATTAACGCGGTTCTTGCCAGGTTAGCTTATAACTTTTAACTGTATTAAAATTTTTAAGGCCTCAGTTACTGAGGCCTTTTTACTTTATTGTTGTTTGAGTAATTATGACACTAGTTTTGTAATAATTTATAATGGTTTAAATTTCTAACGCAAATTAAAAGTCATGAAAAAACTATTTTTAGCTTTTGTTGTTATAGTAATAACCACCTCAGTAAATGCACAAACATCCTTTAGTATAGGATTAGAGGGATCTCTACCCATGGGGGATTTTAATAAAGCAGGCTATAATTTTGGAATTGGCGGTTCTGCTCAGGTTGATCATAAAGTTGCCTCAGATTTGGCATTAACTTTAAATGCAGGTTATATTTCCTATTCAAATCCAACAAGTAATCCAAAAATTCGTTTTTCTGTTATACCGCTGCTGGGCGGTATAAAATATTGGTTTAGCCCGAAAGTATATGGAAGTGGTCAATTAGGTGCAGCTTTTAACAGCACTAAATTTGCTAATAATACAGGGAGTATTTCTACAACTGGATTTGCTTACTCTCCGGGGATAGGCATTAATATTACAAACAGCATTGATTTATTACTAAAATATTTTGGGAATAGCGTAGGTGGGGGATCGTTTAATTCTATTGGGGCAAGACTAGCATATAATTTCGGGAAGTAATATTTACACTTTTATGAAAGCTCTCTAACTGAAGCCTTTTTGATTTATGTTTTAAATTTCTAAAACATCCTTCATACTAAATATCCCTTTTTTATCTTTTAAATATTCTGCTGCCAATACAGCGCCTGCTGCAAAACCTTTTCGGTTATGTGCTGTATGTATGATCTCAATATCATCAATAACAGAAGAATACTTTACAGCATGAGTTCCAGGGGCAG
>JBBJOK010000402.1:1226-2864 GCA_037721545.1 Chitinophagaceae bacterium | reverse complement strand
CCAATCCAAATAACTTCTGTACCAAAATACTGCAAGTGTTGTTGCTTTGCTTGATGTTGAATAACGATAATCCCAATTGCGCAAAGTATCTATAACCTTACCAAGATTTCTATTTTTTTGGGGCTGCCTTTTTACTTCTTTGTCATAGGCGCTTATAATTTGTGGAAGCCATTCAGCCATCATCGGAAGGTGAGTACTTGTTACCAATTTCTCAAATTCTGTAAAAGAAACTTTACCCGGATGTAATAACAATCGTATTACTTCCTGGCTGCGAAAATTCTGCTCTTCATAGGCCATGTAGGCCGGATAATTTTCCTTCTTAGGGCTGCTAATGCCGGCTGATTTATAAGGGGTTGCGTTGCAATTCTGAATCCACCCGGATGAAGGATTAACTACTTGAACAATGTCTTTTAACGGATGTATTCCTTCCCATTCTGTTTGCGGATTGCTTCCATTTACCGGGTATCTCCAATCAAAATTTTCATTACGCTTTGGGATGGCATTGCCATGCCAGTAAGTAATATTGCCATAACGATCAGCATACATTGTATTGGTAGGTAATTGAACATTGCTCATTGCAGCAGTAAATTCTTTTAAGTTTTTTGCTTTGCACATTAACCATGCCTGCAATATAGACTTTGCTGAATTGCTGCTTGCATCCTTTATTGTAACCCACAAAGAATCGCGTATGGCAGTAACCGGTCCATGGTGTGTTTTGCGGAAAACAAATACTTTTTTCTTTAAACCATTATCTGTTTTGTACAGCAATGTATCGTTCCATAAAACTGCTTTTCTGTAACCATCACCATACTTGTATTGTGTAGAGTCGGAAGGATGATTAAAACTTTCCAGATAAACATCTTCAAAATCTGAATGTGTATTGGTATGCGCCCATCCTGCATACTGGTTAAAACCACTCCAGATATAAAAATTGCCAAACATGGCAAAGCCTGAAACATTTAATCCCTGTTTACTTATTAGATGGGCTTCATATCGTTGTCCGCCTCCAAAAAAATTAACATGCGGATTGATAAGTAGCATGCTGTGCCCGCTTTTTGTCTTTTTTGGTGAAAGCGCTATCGTGTTTGATCCGCTTTCTTTTTGTAGCAACTGTTCATTAGGACTTTTCGGTTGCATATTAAAGGATTCAGCAAATGCATTCTTAATTTCCATCTGGGTAATACCATGACTTGTAGGGTTGAGTGGGGATGGCATTAAAAAAAACCACGGTTCATATTTGTGTAATAATCGTTTTTCTAAATCAGGATGTTTGTGTAAATAAAAATTTATTCCGGCTGCTGCAGCATCACACAATTTTTTCAGAAAGATATCTGCTTTTGCATATGCCTCTTTTCCTTTATTCACACATTCAAATAAGGCTACCGCTGCATCACTTTGCAATTCCTTTTCACCATAAATTTCGGCTGCTCTTCCTAATGCCCGGATGCCTGATTCTTCCAGCTGCCAGTAGTTGTCTTCGCATTGTGCATACATCAAACCAAATACAACTTCAGCATCTGATATTCCATAAATATGCGGCACACCCCAGTTATCCCGAATAATGGTAACTTGATTAGCTTGCTGTTGCCAGCGGCTGATTTCCTGTGACGAAAAATTTTGAGCATAATTTATTGAGGG
>JBBJOK010000402.1:0-1126 GCA_037721545.1 Chitinophagaceae bacterium | reverse complement strand
GTGTTTCTTTTAGAAGAGACGCTATGTCTTTGGATAATTTATCCAATTCATCTTTTTGTAACCCATCATAAACTCCTCTTACTCTTCCTTCTTTATCTACCACGGCAAAAAACTGTGTATGAATAAATTGGTCTTTCACATTAATGCTGTTATTTTTTTCATTATCCAGCAAATAACTTTCCCTAGCCATTTTGTATAACGAATCTTTAGTGCCGGTTACGAAAAACCAGTTTGTTGCTGGAAGTTTCGAACTAGTAGTTCCCAGTAAAGTTTGTTCATATGCCTTTAGTAAGGGTACTGAATCTGTTTCAGGCATACTTGTATGGGAGATAATGGCAAAATCAGGTACACTTTTGTATTTATCATAAATGATTTTCATATTAGCATTCATCTTTGGGCAAATCCCTTTGCAGGTAGTAAAAAAGTATTCACTAACATATACTTTTCCTTCAAACTGCCTTTGGGTGAGTTGTTTGCCATCCTGATCTGTAAACGTAAAATCCTTTACGTAACTTAGTACAGGAAGCTTTGATTTATAATAATCAGTGCCGGCAAATAGAAAAAAATAAAAAGCAGCTATTAGCAATATAGAAAATCCACCGATCCACAATATTTTATTTTTCATGTCAAGATTTATTATTCAAAATTACTACAGCCGAACTAACTTTTTTATATTTATAATTTTAAAAAACTGGCCATGTTAAAAATATATGTAGTACTTGGCATAATGTTCATTACAACATGCGCATTTGCCCAAACCAAAGATGATATTATTATAAAAAATATTTTAGATCAACAAACAATAGCCTGGAATGGTGGTGACATCGTAAATTTTATGAAACCCTATTGGCGTAGTGATTCCTTAATGTTTATAGGGAAATCGGGTATTACTTATGGCTGGCAAAAAACAATGGAAAATTATAAAAAGAACTACCCGGATGCCGCCGCAATGGGTAAGCTTGATTTTACAATTCTCCAAACAAAAAGATTATCCGTTTTGTATTATTCTGTAGTTGGTAAGTGGCATCTTACCCGTACTATCGGAGATTTAAACGGCCATTTTACTTTATTATTTAAAAAAATAAAAAATACCTGGGTAATCGTTTCAGACCACAGCAGTTAAAAA
>JBBJOK010000401.1:0-2865 GCA_037721545.1 Chitinophagaceae bacterium | reverse complement strand
CATTGTATGTCAATTTAATTAATTTTAAATTGACACACTTAATTGAGCATACTCTGCTAATCATTTCTTGATTTCATTTTCTATTGTTATTTCATTCCTTGATGTTATTTCATTTCTTGATTTCATTTTCAATGGATAACTAACTTTAGTTAAGAATTACTTTATTGAATATATACCCCTGTTAAACTTCATTCTCCTGTTTAACATCATTCTCTTGATTGAAAATGCAGAAAATGCAAAGAATGCAAGGGTGAATGTTTGATTATTGTTGGATGTTGGTTGGTTTGGTTGGGTATTTAACTTGAATACCTTAACTCATCATGTCGCCAGATAAATAACAATTGCATTGTTTACATTGTTTGCACTATGAATACTTTCTTCTTGTTGTGTTTAGCGCCAGATATGGCCACTCCCAATTTATTCTGTTCTTAAATGGCGATATCGCAAGATTATTGGGGCTTTAAATTGAAATAAAGTTGGACAGCGATTAAAAGGTTGAAATAGTAAAACCCTGAAAGGGGAAAGGAATCGCCAGTTTAATTTATCGCCATTTTTACCAGTTTAATTAATGAATGTGCTGCGATATTGCTGATAGAGCTACAGTCGAAGTTACAACGTCCTGCCGCAAAAACGCCACACCCAATATTGTGTGCTGACTTTCTTCTACGTGAATATATATTTTATGTCAAAGGAGTCAAGGTAACCCGATGGTAGAAAAATTATTGCTCCTGAATTTGAAAGCCCTTTTAAATCGTACTTGTCAAACCCTCTGCCGAAAATAAATATTTGGCTTTTTAAATTTAAGAGTGATTTTATATCATACTTATCTAATGAATTATCAAGAACAATTTTTGAATTATAATTTGCAAACGCCCTGAGGTCGTATATGTCAAAACCTGCTCCCATTACTGTTACTAAAAAACTATTAGCCGATAAAAAGGATTTGATGTCATAGGAATCAAAAGAATTAGTGACTATTACTTTCCCGCCTTCACTCATAAAAGATTTAACATCATACGAATCAAAGCCTGTTGTTATTATTGTTACAAGGTCTTTCCCTTCTCTTATAAATGATTTTATATCGTAAGAATCAAACTCTTTACCAGCTAAAATTTTAGCACCTTCTTTAATAATTGCTTTAACATCGTATGAATCAAAACCAATAGCAATAACCGAAACTCGGCTTCTTCCTTCTTTTGCAAAAGCTTTTACATCATATGTATCAAAAGTTTTATCAACGATAATTTTAGAACCTTCTTTTAGAAAGGCTTTAACATCAAAGCTATCAAAACCCTTCGCAATAACTGTTACTCGGTCTCGTCCACTTCGGATAAGTGTTTTAATATCGTATGTGTCATACGTCTTATCAATTGTTATTGACAAACCATCACTTAAATATTGTTTTAGTTCATAAGAGCTAACTTTTTGTGCACTGATTGTTAAATGAAACAAGCAAAGCAACGATAGTAAAAGAAAGGTGTTGTTTTTTTTCATTTTATTAATATTAGCTGGTAATAGTATTTTATATTTTGATTATAATAACTTCCAAAAGATTGTGCATTTTTAAAATCAGTCCAAATTTCAATAGGTACGTCTTTATGAATGTATTCTTCCTTGTCTGTCTTTATTAGGAAGAAGCCTGTTTGCTTGTCGCAACTATAAAATTTTGCTGCTCTTATCCATGAACTTTTATCTGTATTTACTTTGTCTGTATAATTGAAACTTGTGTTACTGAGTATACGTTCTGCTTCAATATATGATTTAAACGAAGATGAAATTTGTGAACAGTCTGTTCTGTTGCAACTAAAAAGAAAACCGAATAAAATTATGCTTAGGAACTTTTTCATTAAGTAGTCTTAATGTTCAATATAGGTAAGTCCCCAACTATCAAAATCTTTATATACTTCTGGTGCTAAGTCAATGTTGGTATTAATTGAATAACCAACTACTTCGTCGTTATTATCAACTATACGTGTCATTTGATTTTTCGCAATCTTCATGGTATATATATTAAATCCGTCTTTATCCAACAGATTTATGTCAAAGCTTACAAGATTATTCATCTTTTGTTAGAAATCATTCTTTGTTGCATCATTTAATAGTGTCTGAAGAGCAGTATCTAAATTCTTTTTGTCATACTTATTAGTTTTTGTTCCTGAAAACGAAAACTTATAATACATTTTATTGTCTTTCCATCTTGTTTCAAACTTAATACTCGAAATTTTCAATGACGGAATTGAAAGTTCGGGGCTTTTTTTCCATATGAATATGCGTCACTTGCTGCACTTACAGCATCATCACAATCACAATCACTGTCATCAGCCTCACCTCTGCACTTGAAGCTTCATTCCTTCCTTTTTTAGCATACCTCTGTGCATCATCAAGTGAACTGGCGTTATATGCTTTTTTGAAATACGAATAGGCATCATCCGCAAGAGATTTTACATCATCACAGTCCTTATTATTGCTAACGATATTGAATGAGGTCAATACACCAACAAAAAGTATTGCAATTAAAATGGTTAATTTTAGTTTTAAGTTCTTCATTTAATTATCAATTAGTCTTTATTATAAAGTTTTCCTTTGCCTCTTTTTGAAAATAAGTATGTCCACTGCTATCATAAAAATTTTGAATTCTATCTTCTTTTGTTTCTAACATTATCGTTATTCGAATTTAAAAAGTTCGATACAGAATGCCGCATAACGCACCGATTGGCGCTATTACCTGCAATATAATTTGAATTTAGCAATTTGTTTCTTTGATGATTTAATTGTTGTCTATTGTTGACATCGATTTGGTGGAGATGATACTGTAAGCTCCCCTTAAATTCGATCCAATCAAAAGTATAATTTTTCATTTTATTT
>JBBJOK010000400.1:0-2874 GCA_037721545.1 Chitinophagaceae bacterium | reverse complement strand
GTCCATGTACGGATGGTATCTTTAATGCTTAAATTAAAATATTCTTTAAATAACCAGAAGCCGGAATCGTTTACATGAGAACAGAATAAGCTGCCGGCACCAATAGACAATACCATAAGATTAGGATTCACATCACTTTGTGCCAGCAATGGCGAAATAATACCTGCTGTGGTTAAACCTGCAACAGTAGCAGAGCCCACACAAACTCTAATAATTGCTGCTATCATCCAGGCAAGTACTAATGGATTTATATTTATGCCATTTAATTGTGAAGCTATCTGGCTGCTTACACCGCTATCAATAAGCACTTGTTTTAATGAGCCCGCACTTCCAATAATAAGTAAGATCATGGCAATATCTTTTACAGAATCTGTATAAATCGACATAATAGATTTGATGTTTTTACCCTGTTTTATGCCAAGAGAAAACGTTGCGACTACAAGTGATATCAACATTACTATTGATGGATCAGCAAAAAAAGAAACAACGGGTTGTAATACAGGTGAAATCGGAATTACAAAAGGAAGAACAGTTGCCACGATAAGAAGAATAACGGGCAATAATGCAGAAAAGAAACTGCTTGTAGCACCGGGTGATTGTTCAACAGGTAATGTAGCAGGCTGAAAAGTTTGTAAGGGAAATGACGGTATATTCTTTAATGTTCTTGAAAACAAAGGCCCTGCAATAACGATGGCAGGTATAGAAATTATAATTCCATATAATAAGGTGAGGCCAAGATCAGCATTAAACTGAACTACCAATGCTGTTGGCGCAGGATGTGGAGGCAGAAACCCGAATGTAACAGACAATGCAGCCAGCATGGGTAAGCCAATGAACACAGCATTTAGTTTATATTGGTATACCACAGAAAAAACAAGTGGCACCAACAATACAAATCCGACTCCGTAAAATAGTGGAATGCCAATTATAAATCCTGTAACAACAAATGCCCATTGAATATATTTTTCTCCAAATACATTCATCATAACACTTGCTATCTTTTGTGCAGCGCCACTTTCAGCAACCAATTTGCCCAACATAGCGCCTAATACAATTATAATAACCAATGAACCCAACGTATCACCTAAACCTTTTTGCACTGAGCCCATAATTTTATTAAATGGAATACCAAGTAGTAATCCAGCTAATATTGAAACTATCAAAAAGGCAAGAAATGGGTTAAGTTTCACCCATGATATTAATAATACAAGGCTAAGTATGCTAAGAAAAATTATTGCAAACGTCATATAGTATTACAAAAAGTTAGTTAGATCATTGGTTAAAATATTATTTAGATCAGCAGGTTAATAAAATAAAACCATGCAGTAGTTTTAGGATGGTAAGATAATTAAGTTTTAAAAAAAAATGAAAGCAATATTAATACCTTTCATTTCTTTTTGGCACTAGCAATACTGCATCTGCTATCACCAAACCTTTTGCGCCAGTATTGTAAATTTTTATATGAGGCTGAGTGCCTTTTTTTAATTTATGCTTTCCAAGAGAAACCCACTCTCCTGATGTTTGGCCGGCAATGATAATGTTGGAAGTTTTTAATTTCATTTCATGACTCTTTTTCCCATCAAAAATTTCTACAGTAGTTTCGGGTGCACTTTGTGGTGTTTTAGAAAAATAAGTAAATACGTTATATTCATCATCTTTTTTTATATCAATTAAAAATTGCACAAATGCCTGGCTTGTATCATTCACTTTGCTGATCAATCGTGACGGCCCAAAACTTCCTGATTTTTCTTTAATCCATTCGCCTTTAATCTTTACATTATTTTTATCATCGTTATCAACTAGAATTTCGGGCTCACTTCCATCCACCATGGGGTTGCTTTTTAGCAGGCTTTGAATTTTTTTAACATCAACATCCTGTACCGATTGTTTGTCATCGATTGCCAGTGACGCAGCAACGGCGGCAGACTGTGCAAGTACCATAAATACAGGTTCCATCCTGATGGATCCATATGCGATATGCGTAGCTGACATGCATACAGGAACCAGCAGATTTTTACATTCGTTTTCCTTCGGTGTAAGTGAGCTGTAAGAAATGGGATAAGGGCCAAATCCACCTACCTGTACATCACCTTCATTTTTTACCATACCATTTACAACAATACGTTGGCAATTGTGTGAGTCCATGGTGTACGCTGCCATTCCAACACCGTCTTTTGCAACTTCTCTCCCTTCGCAATTGTGTTGCGTCATCACATATTTGCCAATCATTCGCCTCGCTTCTCTAACATACATTTGAGGTGACCAGTTACCATTGTTTTTATATTCATCTTTAGGATAGCCCCATTGCAGCATTTCGGTGCGTAAAAACTCGGGAACCCGATCATCATTACCAAGAAAATAAAGCAACCCTTTAATGTAATATTCATGTTCTTGTGTGATCTTATTACGGATTGTATAATTAGCTTCAGGGTAATTGTAATTCATGCCGATCATATCAGTAGAAAACGGACCATTGTTATTGATATCTGTTTTGTTGTTAGGCATTTTACTAAAATTAAGTACACGGTCTTCCAGGTTGCGGGGGTTTTTCTTGTCCAGATAACGCAACAATAACTCATACTTTAATGGATCATAAGTAGGTGGTTTAGTGATCGCAATTCTGTTATCAGTTTGGTTAGTTAGGCAAAGGCGGAAATTATATGCCTGCACTTTTTTATCACCTGTACCGTTAGGCTTAATTGTTTCCGGCGAGATACCCCATAATAATCCGCTTGAAGGGTTGCCTGGAATTTTATATGGATCAACACCATCAGGAAATTGGTGTTTATCTAACAGCTGTACACCATTGTATGTTTCGCCATACAGTTTGTTATCTTCTCTGCCAACAAAATAAGATACACCTGCTTTAGCCAT
>JBBJOK010000399.1:0-2879 GCA_037721545.1 Chitinophagaceae bacterium | reverse complement strand
ACCATCTTAACACCGCTAAAATTATTTTGAACCCATTTGCATTGAGAGGGTGTTAGTGCAACCCTATTATCTGCAGGAATTTTTTCTTCCCTTACCAACCCTATCGTAATCATATTTATATTTTCCAGAAAGCAATTTACATTTTACATTTAATAATCATCTCTACCTTTGCCATATGAATTATTTTGAATTATTTGAAATGCCCATAAGTCTGACCGTAGATAAAAAACATACTCAGGATAAATATTTTGAGTTACAGAAAAAATATCACCCTGACTTCTTTTCAAATGAAAACGAAGAGGAGCAGGATGCAGTTCTTGAAAAATCGTCTATGATAAACAAAGCATATAAATTATTTCAAAATGAAAATGAAACGATGAAATATGTTTTGCAACTAAAAAATCTGCTTGAAGATGAAGAAAAATATCAACTGCCGCCCGAATTTCTGGCTGAAATGATGGAATTGAATGAATCATTAATGGACGTGGATGATTCATCACTGGAAGAAGCACAAACAAAAATCAGCCAGCTGGAAAAGCATTTATATGATAAAGTGCAGAATATATTTGAATATTATAGTGAAGACAATACCACCGGAGAACAATTGCTGCAGGTAAAAGATTATTATTATAAAAAGAAATACCTCAACCGCATTTTGGAGAGATTGGAGGGAATCCGTAATATTGCTCCCTCCAATTAGGATAAGCCCAGATGGCGGAATTGGTAGACGCAGCAGACTCAAAATCTGCCGTTCGCAAGGATGTGCAGGTTCGATTCCTGTTCTGGGCACAAAGCCTTGTTAGCAGTTGCTTACAGGGCTTTTTATTTTATATACCTTCATGTTATCATTTTACAGCTCACTCATAAAATAATTACTGAATATTTAGCCCAAAAAAAAAATCTAACAAACACACAATACTTTTTAAAGAGATAAAAACAACTAAATTGCTTTAATTTTTTAGTTTTTGGCTTTCTCAATTTTTTAAAAATTTATACCAGCACACTTTTTTTAAACGTGAATAATATTTCTGCAGAACGCCTGGTATCTTATAAAAAATCAGCACTTTTATTTATTGCAGCATGTGTTTTTTTAAAAGGGATAATTGCTTTTACGATGGAGCTTGGCGGGGATGAAGCTTATTACTGGCTTTATAGCCAGCAATTAAAATGGAATTATTTCGACCATCCACCCATGGTAGCCCTTTGGATTAGGCTTTTTACGGCTGATTTATTATTACAGAATTATGAAGGTTTTATAAGAATGGGCAGCCTGGCGGGATGTGCAATTTCATCCTGGTTTATTTTTAAAACTTGCGCAATCCTTCACTCAGAAAGAGCAGGATTTTTTGGTGTATGCTTATACAATGTATCCTTTTATGCAGCCATTTCTGCGGGGCTTTTAATTATGCCCGATTCTCCGCAAATGATATTTTATACGCTTTGTATTTTACTAATTGCTAAAATAAGCGTTAACGAAAACAGCTGGCTCAGCTGGATGGTATTTGGGATAGCCGCAGGTTTATGTATAATGAGTAAACTTCATGGTGCGTTTATATGGATAGGATTAGGGCTTTTTATTTTATGTAACAAGCGAGCATGGCTCGCAAAGCCGCAGCTATATATAGCCTTGCTGTTAACGTTGCTTGTAATAAGCCCTGTTATTTTCTGGAATATACAATATGATTTTGTTACCTATCGCTTTCATAGCAACAGGGTTGCTATAAATAATGATTCGCTAAACATAGTGAGCTTTATGAAAGAAATTGTGAAACAGGTATTTTTTAATAACCCGTTTAATGTGGTGGCCATGGCAGCAGCCATAGTTGCTTATGCAAAGCGAAATGCAACAAGGCTGCAGGCATTAACTATTTATAATTTTATCGGTATCCCCCTCGCTGCGCTGTTGCTTATTATTTCATTGTTTCGGGATACTATATTGCCTCACTGGAGCGGCCCTGCGTATGTAGCATTAATACCAATAGCCGCTATTCATTTAGCTAATACCAGCAAAGCTTCACTGCTTCCTAAATTGATAAGCGCCGGCATTATCAGCTTCATACTTTTACTGATAGTTTGGCAAACTTTAATCTATTTGTACCCGGGAACTTATGGAAGTAAAAATGAATTTGAGCTTGGCAAAAGAGATATAACGCTTGACAAAAGTGGACGAAAAAAAGCCGGAAAAGAATTCAATATTATTTATAAAAATGAAGTGAACAAAGGCATAATGCCCGTTAATGCGCCCGTTGTATATTATAAATGGTGGGCTGCACATATTGAGTATTATTTTTGCCGTCCGTTTGGCATTACAATGATTGGCCTGGGAGATATAAATAACCTGCACGAATATATGTGGCTGAATTACTCCAGAAAAAACAAAGTAAATTTTTCGGGCGCTTATTGCATTACACCTTCAGAAGACAGGGATGATATGCAAAAGCATTATTCTCCGTATTACAGCAAAATTGATTCTGTAACTGTAATAAAATGTTTTAGGGGTAATAAGCCATCACACAATTTTTTTATTTTCCGGTTAACTGGCTGGAAGAATAACCTGCCTGTTGAAAAATGAGTAAAAGATTAAAGCGTAGCATATGAATCATTCTTTTTGAAATGTATTAATTAAAATTTTAAAATTTAGTATAACTGGCCTATCCGGATTGGTGATTGATTTTGGTGTACCGGGAATACTAAAAAAAAGTACGCATTAATAAATATATAGCTATTACAGTTTGGGGTTTCGCTTGATGTTACCAATAATTATTTATTAACCGCCGATGGATATTTAACAGCGAAAAAAACTGGTTGCATATTTTTGAGCTTTTTGTTGTGTTTAGCTTTTGAGAACTTTTAATAAATCATCTGTTGCTAACATTTTT
>JBBJOK010000398.1:0-2895 GCA_037721545.1 Chitinophagaceae bacterium | reverse complement strand
TTGAAAATCTCCTTTACATATTTCTTCTGATCCATTAATGCCAACTCCTGTATGCCTTTGGCTTTTATATGCCATAGTGCTGACTTTAGTTTTCCGTAGGATTCATAATTCAGGCTTAAATTTTCATAAAGTTTTACAAGGTTATCAGTAGAAGCCCCTGAAAGCCCTTTTTTAATAGTAATAATTTCATTGATCAGGCATTGTCGAAAATCTCCTATATGCATCAGCTTGCTGTATTTATTTGCTACATCTACAGGCTCATCTTCATCGCTGATAAATATTGATTCGCTGATAAGCATTACTATACTCTCTTGCCACAATTTTGTTTGGCGGCCCAATCTTCTTTTATAAATAGTAAAGCCTAATATGATGACAAACAACAAAAGCAGCATCAAAAGAAAAGCATACAAAATATTGATAAATTGCGCAGGTGTGATATTTAAAAAGATTATAAAAGGCATTACACATTTTACGGTGATGCTTTCAAAAAAAAAAATTTTAAACTGCATGGGGAATATATCTTTTTACCCGCATAGATAATTCATTAGGGCTGAAAGGTTTGGTAATAAAATCATCTGCCCCTAATTGAAACGCTTCCAGCACCACGTTTTCCTGGCCCATGGCAGATAAAACAATTACAGGAATTGTTTTTCCAACTCTTTTTTTTGCGGCTTCTATTATTTCGAGGCCTGATGCAAAGGGCATCATGATATCGGTTATTATTAAATCCAGATCAAATTCCCCAATTTTTTTTAACGCATCTCTACCATCTTCAGAAACAATAATAGTATACCCGTCTTTTTTCAAGCGGAGTTCAATGGTTTTTAGCATTATTATTTCGTCTTCTACTACAAGTATTTTCAAAGGTTATATCTTTTTTTAACTCGTTCACATCCCGCTCTCACTGAATATTTTTTAAATAATCCCTTAAAGGTTTATTAATTTTCTCAAATTCATTTCCCGCCAGTTCAGAAAGGTGTACCAGGGTTTCTGATTTTTCAGCTTTTGTATCCTCTTCTATTTTTACCAAAGGTAATGCCAGGCAATTTGCTTTTATAAGCCAGCTCAGGCTTTTTAATTTATGTGCTATCTGGTAACCCCTGTGGAAATCACTAGCAACACATGCTTTGTGTAAAGCTTTTAAATCAACGGGAGTTTCCTCAAGAAATATGGTGAGAATATCAGAAATGTATTCTTTATCATCCATTTCTTCCAAAAGGCTTAAATCGTATAACCCATCATCAGTGCAGGCTTCATCATTTATTACTATAGGGTTAGCGGTAGCTATCTCGGAAACTAATAAGCTCAAGCGCTTATAAAAATAACCAAAATCAAATGGCTTTGAGATATAATCATTCATCCCAGCCGCCAGGCATTTTTCTCTTTCACCCTTTAAAGCATTTGCCGTCATAGCAATTATAGGATTGGTAAGTTTCATCTCAGTCCTGATATATCTGGTGGCTTCATAGCCATCCATTTCAGGCATTTGCAAATCCATAACTATAAGATCGTAACCTGAATTTTTTTGCAGCATTGCTACTGCTTCTAATCCATGATTTGCAACTTCTACCGTGCCTCCCGCCTGTTGTAAAACATGCTTTACCACTTTTTGATTTATCTCATTATCCTCCACCACAAGAAATTTTTTACCCATTAAAAGCGAACGATATTCTTTAGAATCTTTATCTATAAAA
Source organism: Chitinophagaceae bacterium (assembly GCA_037721545.1). GTDB lineage: Bacteria > Bacteroidota > Bacteroidia > Chitinophagales > Chitinophagaceae > Ginsengibacter. Next base: position 1,201 of record JBBJOK010000398.1, on the reverse strand, counting down.
ACAGTTGAGCTGGTGGCATCGCTGTATTTATAAGGTATTGTGAATTGAAATGTACTGCCATTATTTACTTTACTTTCTACAGAAATCTCCCCCTCTTGTAGTTCTAATAATCGTTTTGTAATAGAAAGCCCCAAACCTGTGCCCCCATACTTACGGGTGGTTGTCATACTACCCTGTGTAAAGCTGTCAAAGATTTTACCAATTTTATCTGTAGCAATACCAATACCCGTATCCGTTATCTCAAAGCTTACTAAAATCTCTTTATCTCTTTTTTCCTGAACAGAAATTTTAACATCCACACCCCCACTAAGTGTGAATTTAATTGCATTTCCTATTAGGTTTACGAGAATTTGATTAAGCCTGTAAGGGTCTCCACATAACACTTTAGGCACATCCGCATCTACACCTATTTGTAAGATCAATCCTTTTTCTGCTATTAGATATTTAAACAACACTTTTATATTGTCTAAAACTTCAGTAAGATTAAAGTCAATCTTTTCTATGGTTAATTTGCCCGCCTGTATTTTAGAGAGGTCGAGAATATCATTGATGATCACTAATAAATTATCAGAGGAGCGTTGAATAGTTTTTGTAAAATCTTTCTGCTCGTTATTTAATGCAGTTTCCAGAAGAAGATCCGTCATGCCCTTTATTCCATTCATGGGCGTTCTAATTTCATGACTCATATTTGCAAGAAACTGCTCCTGTAGCTCCTGTGCCTGTTCTGCAATTTTTTTCGCTTCTATTAACTGCTCCTGGTATTTTACCCTTTCGGTAATATCAGTGGCAATACCACTTATTCCATAAATTTTATTTTGGGCATCAAGCAAAGGGAATTTTATGATAAGAATATTATGCAAACCATCCTCCATTTCAACAACGTCTTCAAGCTCTACCGGCTTTAGCGTTTTAATTACCTCATCATCACTATCCTTAAATCGCTGGGCCTGAACATGGTCAACATAATCAAAATCTGTTTTGCCAATAACTTCTTCATCAGTTACTTTTAAAAACGATTTAAATTGCTTGTTGATAAGTATGTATTTACGGTCAAGATCTTTAATATAAATTAACGTGGTAGCATTATCTAAAATAGATTGTAAACGGGCCTGGTTCTCAACTAATTTTTCCTCATAAACCTTTACCACGTTTTCCATTTCTTTCCTTTGCGTAATATCTTTAACTACACATTGAAATCCTA
>JBBJOK010000397.1:0-2903 GCA_037721545.1 Chitinophagaceae bacterium | reverse complement strand
CTACTTTTGTTTGAATATTATCTACTCCATAAAAAACTTTCTGCACCATATTTAATGTATACACAGCGGCAAGAATAATACTTATCCCTGCAAGTGCAGCATACCATTCATTATACTCATACAACCCTGTAAACATTGCAAATTCACCTACAAAAGCATTGGTAAGCGGCAATGCAATATTCGCCAGCGCTATTACAACAAAAAATATTGCAAGCAATGGAGTGTGAATTGCCAGACCGCCAAGTTCTGATAATTTTCTTACGCCTGTATGCTTTTCAATAATATCAACAACGATCCATAACCCAATTATGTTTATGCCATGATTAAGCATTTGTATCATCACACCCTGCAACCCTGTGGTATTTACTGTAAAAATTGCAGCACACATTAATCCAATATGGGCAATGGAAGAATAGGCGACTAATCTTTTGAGATCATTTTGCACCATAGCAATGCAACTTGCATAAATCATCCCTGCCACCGATAACCCAATAACAATATTATCAAAATTTAATACAGCTGCCGGAAAAACAGGAAGCACCCATCTTATCACCCCAAACACGCCCATTTTTACCATAATACCACTCAATACCATTGTTACAGGTGCAGGCGATTGCTCATAGGTGTCAGGCTGCCAGGTGTGAAATGGAAATACCGGCATTTTAACCGCAAATGCAATAAAGAATAACCAGAATAACCAATTTTGTTCAGCAACTGAAATAGATGAGGCGTAAAATGCCTGTATAGAAAATGAATGATCAGAAAATTGTGTAGGGCCGGTTTTCAAATAAACATACAATATACCCACTAACATTAATAGGGAACTTGCAAATGTATAAATGAAAAATTTCCACGTTGCCTGAATTCTTTTTTCTCCTCCCCACCGGCTACATAAAAAATACACAGGAATTAATGCTAGTTCCCAGAAAAAATAAAACACCAATGCGTCTATAGCAACAAAAACTCCCATTAAACCTGCCTGGCTCAACAACATCAATCCATAAAATGCATTGGGTTTTTTATAATCATTTTTATACGTGGCTGCAAAAATTAGGGGAAAAGATAGCGCAGTTAAAAAAGTAAGCATATGGCCCATCCCATCAAGCCCAACAGCAAAGCTGCAACCTATATATTGAAGCCAGACATAACTAACATAATTGTATGAAAAATATTTATCGTTATCGATATAACATAAACTAACAACTGAGATAATTAAAGTTATTAAAGAAGAAAATAAAGCCCAGGCCTTTACATTTTTCTGATCTTTAATAAAAAAAATTACTAAACCTGATATCAAAGGAAACCAAAGCAGCAGTTCAGGAAATGTAATATACTTACCCAGCATTAAAATTATTTTGCAAACATTTGAATAATAAATAAAACTATTGTGCCTATCACCATCATTAAAATATAAGCCCCTACCTGCCCGCTCTGGAGCAATCTTATTTGCCTGCTTCCATAATTTATACTTCTACCAACACCATTCACTAAACCATCTATCCCTGATTTTTCAATAACCTTATTTAAGAATGTTGATAAAGCATAAAGAGGCTTAACAATTACCCTATCATACAACTCATCTACATACCATTTATTTTCCAACACTTTTCCAAAGCCGGATTCTTCGGTAACTGTTGACTGATAATTATTATATTTCTTAAATGCCCAAACACTGATGACGATTATTAATATTGTTGAAACCCCGGTTAGTATCCATTCTGTTTGATGAGAAATTTCATGTTCCCCTAAAATTTTATGTGATTGAGCAAAGATGGGATTAAGAAAATCTGCAAGTCTATGACTGTTGCTCATTAGAAATTCCGGTATACCTACAAGCCCACCAACGATAGAAAGAAATGCGAGGATTATTAATGGAATAGTAATAGCAGATGGGCTCTCATGTAAATGATGTAATTGATTTTCTGTTCCTCTGAATTTTCCCATAAAGGTCATCGCTAATAATCTAAACATATAAAAAGCTGTAAGCAATGCGCCGCCCAAACCAATTGCATATAACACAGGATTTTTTGAAAAGGCTCCTGCTAAAATTTCATCTTTGGAAAAGAACCCTGAAAAAGGTGGGATACCTGCGATGGCAATACACCCGATAAAAAAAGTGATATACGTGATCCTCATATGCTTATTTAGCCCGCCCATTTTTCTTATATCCTGTTCGCCACTCATTGCATGAATTACAGAACCGGCCCCTAAGAAGAGAAGTGCTTTAAAAAAAGCATGCGTCATTACATGAAATACAGCACCCGTGTAGGCGCCAACCCCGAGCCCTAAAAACATATACCCTAATTGACTAACCGTTGAATAAGCCAATACTTTTTTAATATCATTTTGTTTTAATGCAATAGTGGCCGCAAGAATTGCAGTAGATAAACCAACAATTGCAACAACCGTCATAGTGGTTGGCGCAAGAGAATACATAATGTTACTTCTCGCTATCATATATATGCCTGCAGTAACCATGGTTGCAGCGTGTATTAATGCGGATACAGGTGTAGGGCCGGCCATAGCATCGGGAAGCCAGGTATACAATGGAATTTGTGCGCTTTTGCCCATTGCACCAACAAAAAGTAATAATGTGATACCAACTAAAGTTGGAGAATTGATTGCTGATATAGAAGTGACAATGCCATTGGTATTATTAAATAGTTCGTGGAAAGAAACAGAACCAAAAGCATTGATCATCCAGAAAATTCCTAACAGAAATCCAAGATCCCCAATCCGGTTCATTATGAATGCTTTTTTTGCTGCATTATTATAATTGGTATTTTTAAACCAATATCCTATCAGCAAGTAAGAACATAATCCTACACCTTCCCAACCTATGAACATTATAACATAGTTTGCACCCATTACCAGCAATAACATTGAAAAAACAAAAAGATTCA
>JBBJOK010000396.1:0-2917 GCA_037721545.1 Chitinophagaceae bacterium | reverse complement strand
TTGTCTGACAACAATTGAAATCTTGCCCTTTCACTCCGGAGTCGTTTCGGGTAAAGCAAAGATGTATTGAATGTGTAACAAACAAAATTGTGTGATGTGAACAGGAAAAAAGAAGAAGTATCAAACCGTTCTTGCCGGATCACAGTCCGGTATAAACCCGAAGAATTAAAACAGGTTTCTAAGGAATTTAAAAATACAACCTGCAGAAAAATCAGTGAGTATATCCGTAAAACATCACTCAATAAGCCTATCGTAGTTACCTACCGGAATCAGTCTGCAGATGATTTTTTGTCAGAGATGATTCAGCTAAAAAATGAGCTGAACGCCATCGGAAATAACTTCAATCAAACAGTTAAAAAACTGCACACACTTAACCATCTTTCCGAATTTAAATCTTGGGTAATGATTAATGAATCGGGCAGGCAAATCCTCTTTAAAAAGATAGAAGAAATAAAAGAAAAAATGAATCAAATATATCAGCAATGGTTGCAAGAATAACAGTACCGCATAGCATTGAAAGAGCATTAAATTATAACGAAAAAAAGATGCAGGAAGGAATAGCGGAATGCATTCATGCGCATAACTATTTAAAGGAAGCTGGGCAATTAAATTATTATGAAAAGCTGCAAAGATTTCAGCAATTAATCAATTTAAATGACCGGGCAAATACTAACACCATACATATCTCTTTGAACTTTGATATTGCTGAAAAATTAGAGAAAGAAAAGCTTGCTGAGATTGCAGTTGTTTACATGCAGAAAATCGGTTTTGCTGAGCAACCTTTTTTAGTATATCAGCATAAAGATGCAGGGCATCCTCACATCCATATTATTTCTACCAACATCCAAAAGAATGGGAAAAGAATTTCAATGCATAACATAGGGCGTAACCAATCCACACAGGCAAGAAAGGAAATTGAAATTATTTATCAATTGGTAAAAGCTGAAAAGCAAAATATGCCGCAAGAAAATAAACCACTGAATGTTCAAAGAGTGGTGTATGGAAAATCAGAAACGAAAAGAGGTATTACTAATGTGTTGAATGAAATTATCAATAAATATAAATACACATCACTTGCAGAACTTAACGCAATTCTTAAGCTTTATAATGTTGCCGCAGACAGAGGAAGTGAACATGGATTAATTTATAAAAAACACGGATTGGTTTATAGGATACTGGATGAAAAAGGAAATAAAATCGGTGTGCCCATTAAAGCGAGTTCGATTTATAGCAAGCCAACATTAAAATACCTGGAACAAAAATTTACGATCAATGAAACGTTACGACAGGGAGACCAAAAAAAATTAAAAACTTCTATAGACTGGATCATGGTAAAGCCGCCAAAAAATTTACAACAATTCAAAGATACTTTGCAGAAAGAAAAAATCAGTTTAATAATTCGTCAGAATAATAATGGAATTATTTATGGTTTGACTTATATAGATCACACTACTAAATCTGTTTTCAACGGCAGTGATATTGGTAAAGAATATAGTTCAAAAGCAATACTTGAAAAATGCGGGCAATCGCAATCATTTCCATTGCAGGAAACCATACGTGATAAAAAAGTTTCAGTCAAAAAAATTGAACCAACCCCATTAGATCGTACTAATGATCTAAGAAAGGATATAGGCAAAACACTTGATATTATTATTAACCCAACTGAAAACTTCACCAACGTGCCTTATGAACTGAGGAAACAGAAAAAGAAAAAGATAAAATCTCATAATTAACCATAATAAAAACAGATCATGCAAACAGGAGAGAATGAACAAGGCTTACGGAAGATCCTTGATATGACAAGAATGATAAGTATTGCAATCTTACTGCTCCATTTTTATTATTACTGCTACGGCGCTTTTAAAGAATGGCAATTTAGTTCCCAAATTACAGATAGATTATTGGGTAATATTTTTAATACAGGCCTATTCAGCAACTTTCATAAGTCAAAATTGATTGCACTCATAATTTTGATTATTTCATTAATGGGCGCAAGAGGAAAGAAGAATGAAAAACTGAATTACAAAATTGCTTTTGCATATATTTTTATCGGCGCCTTATTTTACTTCAGCAGTATAGCCGTTTTATATGTTCATCAAAGCAAACAAATTATTACTGTTTTATACATTGGTATTACAGTAATGGGTTTTATTTTTATTCTCAGTGGCGGAACACTGCTTTCAAGAATTATCAGCCAGAGATTAAATAACAGCGTTTTTAATTCTCTCAATGAAACCTTTCCCCAGGAAGAAAGATTGCTCAGTAACCAGTATTCAATAAACCTTCCTGCGAGATATAATCTAAAAGGTAAATTCCGCAAAAGCTGGATAAATATTATTAATCCATTCAGGGGTGTTCTCATCATGGGATCTCCCGGAAGCGGAAAATCTTATTTTGTTATACAGCACATTATCAAACAGCATATTCAAAAAGGATTTTCAATGTTTGTATATGATTTCAAATTTGATGACTTAACGAAAATTGCCTACAACCAGTTTCTTCAAAATAAAAATAAGTATAAGGTTGCCCCTGAATTTTATGTGATCAATTTTGATGACTTAAATCGTTCGCATCGTTGCAATCCTTTGGATGCTTCCACCATGTATGATATTACGGATGCAGCAGAATCATCCAGAACAATAATGCTTGGATTAAATCAGGCATGGATAAAGAAGGGTGGGGATTTCTTTGTTGAATCACCCATCAATTTTGTAACGGCCTTGATTTGGTTTTTGTGTAAATATAAAAATGGAAAGTATTGCACGCTGGCTCATGTAATTGAACTGGCACAGATTGATTACGATAAATTATTTTCTATACTAAGAGCGGAACCACAAATTCAGGTTTTGATAAATCCTTTTGTAACTGCATACCTCAATGAGGCAAAGGAGCAATTGGAAGGACAGATTGCAAGTGC
>JBBJOK010000395.1:0-2922 GCA_037721545.1 Chitinophagaceae bacterium | reverse complement strand
TAAAAGAGAAGTTTATTTTTCTGGAATAATTATAATTACTCGGAAAGTATTATCCAGGACATTAAAAAAACAAGGTGTTTATGAAAAGCGATGATTTGTAGATTTGCTCTTGTTCTATACAAATGGAAAATTATTTAAAAATAATAAAAACTATTTTTAAAGGTAGAGAAGATGTTTTTGCCATTCGCTGGGAGCGGGAGGGAAAGGCGGGATATATGCCTGCTTATAATTTTGATTGGAATGAATTTTTAATGCATAAAAAAAAAGGTGGTAATCTAAAAAACTTTTCTAATAAACAATATGCTTCACTTACAGATAGTAGAATTGTAAATCATTTAAACGGAAAAGAAGAGCCTGTGGCTGTGAGATATGGCTGGGCCAATAATCCAATTTGTAATTTGTACAGTAAAGAAGGATTTCCGGCGTCGCCTTTTAGAACAGACGATTGGAAAGGAATTACAGAATAAAAATAAATTTTTTAAAAAGTATTTGTATGGACCTAAAAAATATCATCGTTAAAATTTCCCTTTTTTCCCTTCTTTTCAACCTTTATAATAATTGTGTTGCACAAGGGTTCATTGTAAAAAATGACACCAAAAATAAAGTCATCACTTTTGGAAATGAAAAGATCAGCCTTACACTTGATTATAATGCTAAGGCAAATATTTCTTCAATGACGGTGAACGGGCAAAATGTTATTGAAAGTGTTGCAGGAATTTTTTCAGGAATACGAACCGCATCCAAAAGTTATTCTTCACTTAATATTCACTCATCACCAACACTTCAAATAACAGGTAACACAATAAAGATCTACAATATCTTTTACGGAGATAAAAGTGTAGTTATAAACGAAACCTGGAAATTTACCATCAGTGACAATGATATTAAGTTTACTATCGACAGAAATATTTCAAAGCCAACAATAGTTGAAGAGGCGTCATTTCCATCCTTCAACTTTAATAATATCAATACCTGGGAAGGTGCATATCAGGGTTATGGCGGATTAGCATGGTTTTATTTATTTAATGAAAAGTTTGCTACTTATGGCGTTCACACAAACTCATCAAGATTTTGGAACAGCCAAACCGGTAATGGATTAAATGTATCTGTTGAAGCTTCCGGAAAACAAGTGGCAATGAAATACAGCAGAACCAATGATGATAAGCTTGCTTATTCAATAACGGTATCAGATAAAGAAATGCTGCCACGGTTTGATAGCGGTACAAACAGAAAACGATTTATAAGGCAGAGGACAGATGTATGGTCTGCTTTTAATTTATCCGGCAAAACTTCGCAAAGCATTAAACTTTCTTATTTTGATTTTAATAAAGAATTTGGCCGCGGCAAATTTGTTGGTGTGAATGGGCAACAGGTAAGTTCTGTTTTAAATACCATTGCCCGAATTGGGGTAATTGATAAAAAACATTTTGGGGGGAACAGCTGGCACACGCCTTACGGACCTATCTGTTTACACGAACAATACATTGCGCAGATGGGGCTTGCCATTAACGATAATACTTATTTAAAAGGCTACCAGGAATGCCTTGATTATTACCGCGACAATGCCATAAAACCTGACGGCAGGGTTTGGCCCCGATGGGCATATAACAACGTTGATATAATGCCGGGACAGGTTACAGATAAAGGTTTTTACGAAGCGCAATGGGGTTTTCTCCTGGACTCAAACCCCGACCTTGTTACCAATGTTGCAGAGTTATACGACCAAACCGGTGATAAGGTTTGGGTAAAAACACATCAGCAATCCTGTGAGAAAGCGTTGGATTGGATGATTAACAGGGATAGTGATGGAGATGGTCTTGTTGAAATGATGACCGACAGTCATAAGCAAAAAAGAGGCAGTGATTGGATTGATATTATATGGGCGGCTTATGAAAATGCTTTTGTAAATGCAAAGCTTTATTGGGCATTAATCAAGTGGGCTGATGTAGAGAGGCAGTTAAGCAATAACTCAAAAGCAAAACAATACGACGAGTTTGCAGTAAAGCTTAAAAGCAGTTTTAATAAATCAACTGCGCAGGGTGGTTTGTGGGATGAAGAAAAAAAATGCTACATACATTGGCGTGATAAAGACAACTCCATTCATGGAAATAATATGGTTACACCGGTAAACTTTATGGCAATTGCTTATGGTATTTGTGATGATGATACAAGACGCAAAAGTATTTTGGATGAAATTGAAAACCAGATGCAAAAGGAAAAACTTTTCTTTTGGCCCCTAAACTTATATACATACAAAGAAGGGGAGGGCAACGACTGGCAATTTCCTTTTCCGAATTATGAAAACGGGGATATTTTTTTATCGTGGGGCGCAGTTGGTGCAAAAGCTTATGCTGATTACAAACCGGAGCTTGCATTAAAATATGTTCGCAATGTAATGAGTCGGCACAGCAAGGATGGACTTGCTTTCCAGCGTTATGGACGGGCTAAGCAGGATGGGTTGGGAGATGATATTCTTTCGGGTAACAGTCTTTCAGTTGTTGGATTGTACCAGGCAATTTATGGCATCAATCCTTTGTACAACAGATTTTATTTAAACCCCCATATTACTTTTGAATTATCGGGCACCGAATTGAATTATAATTTCCGCGGACAAAAATTAAAAATTGGTTTAGAGATGAACCGTTATTCAGTTGCAAACAATACGTTCAAAATAATATCTAATAAACACTTTGGTTTTTATGCTCTGAGTAATGAGCTGTTTTATTTTGATGGCAGCAATAATACGGCTTCGCTAAAAGTTAAATCAGCAGACAAAATTATTTTAGATATAAAAAAATGGGATGATGGTGAAAAGACATGGCAGCAAACTACAACAGCTAAGCAAACAAAAAATTTAGTCTATACGCTCAGCCGGCTTACGCCAAATTCTTACTATACCATTACAAGCAATAAAAAGAAAAT
>JBBJOK010000394.1:1670-2925 GCA_037721545.1 Chitinophagaceae bacterium | reverse complement strand
TTTGATGAAAAAATATATCTTGATGAGTACACCCTTAACCTGGAAGAAGAATTAAGGGACCTTAAAGAAAAGCTTAATTCAACTATGTTACAGCTTGATGCATCCAGTGAAAATATGCAATCTTTTAATGAAGAGCTGCTCTCAGCAAATGAAGAGATGCAAAGCACTAATGAAGAGATGCAATCTATAAATGAAGAACTGCATACCATTAACGCCGATTACCAGTTAAAAAATAAAGAGCTGATCGAGCTTAATGATGATCTTGATAATTATTTCAGAAGCAATATCAACGGGCAATTATTTGTAAACAATGATCTGCTGCTAATGAGATATTCACCCGGCACCGTAAAACAAATCAACTTGCTGCCAAGTGATATTGGCAGGCCACTTAGCAATATTTCTACCAATATAAAATTTGAAACCATTGCAGAAGATATTAAAAAAGTGATTAACGATGGAATTATTATAACCAAAGAAATACAAACTGAAAATGGCAAATGGTACCAGGTTATGACGATGCCTTACATACAACTTGCTGATAACAAAAGTAACGGCGCCATTATTACTTTTAATGACATTACCCAATTGAAAACAACGCAGCTGGAGCTCGATAAAAAGAATGAGAGCGTTATGCGCATAAATGCTGATCTTGATAATTTTGTACATACCGCCTCTCATGATCTTTTAGCGCCATTGGGTAATATAGAAATAAGTATTAGCATGATGAACGAAATGGGCTCAATTGATCCTAAGTTAAAAACGTTTTTAAATGTAATTAATTCATCCAGCAAAAAGTTCCGTTCACTTATACAGGATATATCCACTGTTGCCAAATTGGAAAGCGGTATGTTAGAAATGGAAATGGTTGATATGCATGAGACCATCGATAATATTGAATGGAGTTTGGAGAGTAAAATAAAAGCAGCAAATGCAACTATAGTAAGGGATATTGAAGTTAAAAATATTCTGTTTTCGAAAAAGAATTTACGAAGCATCTTGTATAACATTATTTCTAATGGCATTAAATTTAAAAGTGATCAACCACCGCTAATAAATATTAAAATTTCAAAAAAGGCTGATAAGGTAATTATATCAGTGCAGGATAATGGAATTGGAATACCGAAAGATGACCTGGTTAAAATTTTTGATTTGTATGGCAGGCTTCATCATGATGTAGAAGGCCAGGGCATTGGTTTATATCTTGCACAAAAAATTGTACATGCCTCCGGTGGAAATATTACGGTGGAAAGTACGC
>JBBJOK010000394.1:0-1570 GCA_037721545.1 Chitinophagaceae bacterium | reverse complement strand
AAATATGAATACAAATAACCACGAGCCAATAGATAGCAATATAACATCCGGCGAAAATCTTTCATATTGGGTGGCCTCTTCAAAACCGATCATTTTTAGCAAGGTTGATAAAAGTATGGAGACGGATGTATTGATTATAGGTGGAGGAATTTCAGGATTAACTACGGCATATTCTCTTGCTAAAGCAGGAAAAAAGGTAATGCTGGTTGAAGATGGTTTTATTGGCAGTGGAGAAAGCGGGCGTACAACCGGCCATATAACACATGCACTTGATGATTTTTATTATGAACTGGAAAAAATATTTGGTAAAGAAAAAGCGGCGCTTGCAGCCAATAGTCATACTGCCGCCATTGAGTGGGTAAATAAAACAGTACAATTAGAAAAGATAGAATGTAATTTTAAAAGAGTTGATGGGTATTTATTTCTTCATCCCACAGATAGCAAAGAAACGTTGGATAAAGAATACACCGCAACAAAACAAGCCGGTTTACTTACCCAAATGTTACCCGCAGTGCCTGATATTGAAGCTGAGAACGGATGGTGCATCAAATATCCTGATCAGGCTCAATTTCATATAATGCAATATTTAAAGGGCCTTGCCGATGCCTTTATAAGTAAGGGGGGAGAAATTTATACGCAGTCCAAAGCTGAGGACATCAATAAAAAGGGGGCAAAGGTTAATGGATTTCAGGTTTTAGCCAACCACATTGTTGTTGCTACCAATACCCCTGTTAATGATACGCTTACCATGCACACAAAGCAATGGCCTTACAGAACATATGTTATCGGAGCAAAAATACCAAAAGGTAAAATCTCTTTTGCACTGTGGTGGGATAGCGGCGACCATGATTCAAAATGGATAACACAACCTTATCATTATGTTCGGTTAGAGGAATTAGATGATGAATACGATCTTTTAATATCGGGTGGAGAAGATCATAAAACCGGGCAGGCAGATGATGAAAATATTCCGGAAGAGGATAGATATACAAGATTGATAGAATGGACGAAAAAAAGATTCCCTGCTATGGGAGAAGTTGTTTACCAATGGTCGGGCCAGGTAATGGAGCCTGTAGATTCATTGGGATTTATGGGTAAAAATCCGGGTGATGATAATATTTACATTATCACCGGTGATTCAGGAAATGGAATGACGCATGGAACACTTGGCGGTATGATAATCTCAGATATTATTATCGGTAAAGAAAATCCCTGGATAGATCTATATAGCCCATCACGCATTACCCTTAAAACTACAGGTGATTATTTGCATGAAGCAGGTAATATGACGGCGCAGCTTGTTGATTGGATCACTAAAGGAGATATTAAGGAAGCGGAAGAACTTAAGCCCGGTGAAGGTGGCGTTATTTCCTCCGGTTTAAAAAAGATCGCAGTATATCGCGATGATAAAAATTGCATTCATGCTCATACAGCTGTTTGTCCGCATTTAGGAGCAATACTGCAATGGAATAATGAAGAAAAATCATTTGATTGCCCTATGCACGGATCAAGATTTACAACAGATGGTAAAGTGATAAATGGCCCGGCAATAAGCGATTTGAAAAAAATA
>JBBJOK010000065.1:0-11829 GCA_037721545.1 Chitinophagaceae bacterium | reverse complement strand
TTTTAAACAGAATCTGAAAAGAAGCAGTTGATAAATACTAAGGGAAATATGCTCTAATTCTGTGAAAAACTTTAGAAGTAAGTAAAACATTTGATTCAAAACTAATGGAAACATTCAAGTACCAGAATCACTCCTGCATCAGTGAGGCATTTTTTGTCATGAATTACTCACTGGAATTTGAAGAAAATAGGGATAATTGGGGTAGGGTGTAAATCAAAAAAGCCCGCAAATAAAGGATTGCGGGATTTTGACTTCTTAGAATTTTGATTTAAGTGGAGCTGCAGGGAGTACCACCCTGTCTCAAAATGTTTTGTAAATCAATATATTAAAGAAGTTTGAGTTTACTAACTCACGAATTACTCACTATAAGTTAATTCCTTCAAATAACACAAATCTTACTGCTAAGATACAACATTATTAAAATCCTAAGTAGATTTTGGAATTTTTTCTCCTAAATTAAAACGATTGAAACACGGCCTAAGGTACCTTAAACCTCAACCATTAATTATTCCTAAAATTTAAAAAATGAAATCATTAAATTTCAAGAAAAGTAATCTTCAGTCACAAGATCTTTTAAGCAAAGCCCAAATGAAAAAAATTAGGTGGACATGATGGGGGAACAGCGTGCCCCCCCAGGTAGTTGTACATGGTGGGAATTAGTTTCGGGCGGAAGATTAATACCTCATGAGGATGGCACCTGTACTGCACGGGGTGGAATTCAAACAGGTTGTGCATGTGTAGGTCAAACAGATTCGGCTTGTGAATGGTAGGTACTTTTAATTAGCCATTTTTTGACATGTGGTTATCTTTATTAACCACATGTTCTTTAACTTTATTTAATGAAAAATTCAAAAATTTTAATACTAATATTTTTCTTTTACTCAAATCATGTTTTGAGCCAGGCAACAACAAAGTCTTTGTGTGAAATATTTTTGGATACAAGAGGTTTAAATATCAATAGAGATAAAGCAACCCTGGAATTATACAAATCTCAACCCGATAGTGTACAAAAGACACAATTAATAAAAAGCATAACAGGCTTAAAATCGCAATTCAAAATCTCTTTCAAAATAGACACACCGTTTAATGGCTTTTTCCGACTTAAAAACTTTGATACCCTGTATGATGCTTCTTCAGATCTATTTTTCTCTAATGAAACAATAAAATGCATAATTAGCAAAAAGGATGGATTTGTGATTAATAGTAAACAAAATAATTTTTTAAGTGAAAATAGATTTCTTTTGTTTGATCCACCAAACGAATTGGCAAGACAAAAAGGTTTTTTAATAGACCCCTTACTAAGATCTTCTGAATTAAATGATCGGGAGTCCTTTATTCTTGAAGTAAAAATTAAGGAGTATGAAAGAAATGTAATAAAGCAGGTTTTAGCTTATAAAGATTATTTCCATACTGTTAGAAGACTTTCCCGAAATAGAAGATTTTTATCACCTGCTACTTTGGAAAAGTGTGTCTCAATATTATATCCTATACACAAAAATACCCTATGGATAAGTGAATTAAAATATTATGTTGACAACTTAAAAAAATTAAAAGTAGGTAATTCCGTACTGTCTTTTAATGTTGTTGATCAAAATGGAATAAGTATTCAATCATCAACTTTTTACTCAAAACATGAATTTACGCTTCTTGATTTTTGGGCAAGCTGGTGTGGTCCATGCAGAGAAAAAATGAAAAAATTAAGAGCAATATATGATAAAATAGACACGACAAAATTTAAAATCATTTCTATAAGTATAGATGAAAATAAGGATAGATGGATTACAGCCATGAAACAGGATTCCATCAATTGGGAAAATTATATTGATCCAAAAGGGGAGTCAAGGAGTATATCAAAGAAGTTCAACTTGGACTACATCCCTGCAAATTTTTTAATTAATACCTCAGGTAAAATCATTCAATTGGATATTTGGGATGATAAATTAATCGCGTTTTTAAAAGAAAAAAACTTTTTTAAAAATTGAAAATATAATTTATTTCCCTTTGAATATCACTCTCTAAATTCGAATGCCATAATATTTTATAAAAGTTGCATTTATAAAATAAAGTACGTGGAAATGAAAAATTAATGAGCATTTCTAGTTCTTCCGGGGTTTTCAAAGTCATCCACCATTATTTGTAATTGTCTTAAATCAGGGCCTCCATTTCCATTATCATCTCTGTAAATCCAAAACTTAATGGGTATCCAAAAGGTAACTCTTGGCGCACCTACAATTCTGTATCCTCTGCCAGCAGGCGGATATCCAATGCTATCAAGAAAATTTTCAAGAAACTGATTATTATCAAACCAAGGCAATTCCACAAATTCAGTAGTGTCCATATCAGGGAAGGCACCTTTGGTTTGTAGTGTCTTGCGCAATCACTGAAACAGAAAAGAAAATAAGAATAATTATAAATAATTTTTTCATATGGTCCATTTTAATGGTTTAATGTAAAGTCTGTTGCGATATCATCAGCAACAGTTTTTATAAGATTATTTCTATGAAAAACTTTTAGATACTCATAAGTACTTCTATCGCATTTAATTTTTCTTGCTTTAAAAACAAGTGTGAGTGTATCAGTGGTATTATAGCTATATTTTATATAAATTTTTCTCGCTTTTTCTCTATCAAAAGCACTGTTATCATCAGGAATGATAAAGGCAGGTGAAATTATTATAGCGTAAAAAGCTTCTAAGGTATTTCTTGGATCGCTTTTTAATAAAAATCTTACATTAGGAAATTGTCGTCCATCCTCATTGATAACCTGCAGGCTATCTTTTTTGAAAGGAGAGCGAAATTCATCCTGAGGATAGAAGTAATTATTTGAAGATAGATTGAATGTATATATAGCCAAAAAAGAACTTTCTAATCCTTTTAGATCTTCGCAGGGTTTTGTACAGCTATTAAAAATAATGAAGCTAATAAGTATAACCCAGATAATTTTCATACAACAAGTTTAAGATTATATTTTTCAGAGATTCTGTTTCCATTATCATTGATCGTAAAGATTGCCAAAAGAAAGATCCAAGTATTCTTCAAAGGTGTTAGGGTTTATTCTTAGTGCTTTAAGAATTACCAGGTTATTTCCATTTGGATCAAATATTTTTATACTATCCTTGTTGTATAAAGGATTATTTTGGGAATAGAGATATTTACCTGAAGACGCCTCTTTAAAAGTAACCACAATTTCAGATTGATTTACATTAAATGCTTGTTCGCATTTTACTCCCTTTCTGCATGAGCTGCTTGCAAGACTACATTAGATAAATCCATAGACCTCTATTGCTTTGAAAATCTCAAAATCTTTTCAATTTCAGTTACTCCTTTGAATTGATAATAATCATCTTTATATTGCCTTTCCTCGTTCCCTATGCGTTTTGTGTATACCGTCAGACTTTCACTCTCTCATCCACGGGAAGGTGCTTGAAGGGCAACTTCGAATGTTCTAAATTGATTTAATTGTTCATCGCTTATTTTAACTTTTGAAAGTTCTCTCTTAGTCTTTCTATTTCGATTGTCAAACTCTTCACTACAGTTTGGATATTAGAAAATCCGTCTGCCAATTAGACGTTTGGCAACGTTCCCTTCTTTTGCTTTTTTAAAAACATCGCTTATGTAAAAGTTAGGATTATTACTATTAGCGCCCGTTACAACAAGGAAGTTTGGTGGGTTGAAACTAAAAGCAATAACATCTCTGTCAGGGGGGTTCAACAAGAGGGCTACACCTATATATTCAGAAATCATAGTAGCACTACAATCTGGATTGACCCATTCTCTAACGGTATCCATTACCTGCAAACTGAAATTTGTCAGATTGCCTGCGTTGTCCAAGAAGGGCAACTGCGTCTTCCCCTTTAATGGTAACCAGCTTTTTGAAGTATCAAATCGTGATTCACTTAACTTACATTCCTTTTCACATTGTAATGAGGTGGTCAAACAAAAAATAAGGATTATGCCTACTATTTGAATTTTTACTTTCATGCTGTTGTCACTTTTCTGCTAACGTTCAGGTATTGCCGAAGGCGTGATATTTTATACTGTACAGCCTGTTACCGAAGTTAAATAGAATTACAAAACTGAATAACATTTTATTGAATGCAAAATCCTTCACCGAAAGGTAGAACAATTTAAAATCTGATACCTGCACCGAATCTGAATGTATTTCTTTTTGCGTTATTAATATCAAAAGACAAATCTGTTATTTGATTCACCAAACCACGTGAATACCGTGTTTCTACAAACAGCCGTTTGATGATATTGAATTGAGCACCTAATTCCACAGACCCTCCAACATTTCTAAATCTATAATACCTTTCTATTGGGTCATTATCATTATCAGCAATTATATCCAGCTTTAGACCTGCGAAAGCACTCCATTTAGGAGTGAATAAATATTTCAGATGCAGTGGTACTTCAATAAAATGATAATCATTCGTCCAGGAGAACAGCAATTCGTTCTCGAAATTAAGTTTCTCATTTAATTTAGTATCGGCAAAAAAAGCCCCGTAAAGCTCATTTCCTATATAGCCTATCCTTTCACGTTTCGTGTCAAGTCCCCTTATAATGCTTTTGTTGTAACCACCCTTAAATCCAAAGATGGTGATGTTCATTTTGCCCTTTTCTGGATGAACAGACCCCTTTATTGTTCTTAATTCATTTTGTCCATACCCTGAAACAAATAAAAACAATAAGACAAGTAGCAGTAAATTTTTCATGTTTATTTATTTTGGTTGCAAAATTACCGAACGGTGCCCGGATTTAAAAGAGTGCCTCACAACGCTCTCTTTTGCGCAGCTATCGTAAGAAATTTAAAGTCATTACCGCTAACGCATCGATTAACGTTATTAGATGCAATATAATTTGAATTTGAATGTTTTTAATTGATGACTTTTCAGCCTGATTTATTTGTTGTCTATTGTTGAAATCGATTATATTATAGATGATAGTTGAATAGCGGGGTGATGGAAGAATGAGGTTTTATCAGTAATACGGGGAATATAGGGTTGGGAGGTTAAATTGGAAGATTGGTGAATGAGTCTAATGGAGAATTGTTCCATTGCGTTCATCCTTCCTTACAGTTATACTTTTATTGGGCGTACTACTACTTTACGGGCTTAGCAAGAAATGAAATGATGGAACTACAAATCATTCCCATTCCAACAATAGCTCCAAACCTCCACATATGGCCAAGGAAGGTTATTCCTGAATTAGGATTGACAACTGTCAATATGTAAGCGTAAAGAAAAACGGAACTAATAACAAAAGCAAATAATCCGCTCTTAAAAAGGTCGAGAAAATTGGCGTTAGATTTATCTATGTATTTATTTGTTAGGACAGCAGCACTTAAAATGAAAAAGTAGGGAACAATTTGTAAATATCCGTTTGTAGTTGATATAGTAATAATGATTAAAGAAATTCCACCGATTATTCCCCAAAAAGTTCCTGTTGCACTTGGTTTTGCTAAAAAAGATTGAATTGTCATAACGGTATTAATTTATTAGTAAAGAAAATTGATGACTGTAAGTTAACTAAATTATTATTTCACCTGTCGAAATATTTTGGAGGTTTACCATAGTCATAAACGACTTCAAAACTTCTGGGAGTGCTTTCATTGACTTTAATGATTGCACCATTACTATTGATGATTGAATCTACCACTTGGGAAGACGCATTATAGAAATATAGCCTGAACTGTTTTGGCTTCTGCAAAGGCTTATTTGCAGAAGTGATGCCGTTATCATAGATGTAAAAAATTTCGTTTTTGAACTCAGCATACCAAAGTCATGGAAGCCCCAAGTTCCAGTCATTACTTTCCCCCTTTGATAAACTGAAAATGGAAAACGCCTTCATTATATGTATTTAATTCAACATTGTTTAGGGTTTTTGAATACTGTTGTCCAGCAGTGAGTTTCCCAAATATTACTTTTTCTGGTTTCTGTATAAGTATTGAATCAATATCAAAAGATGATTTGTTCACAAAAGTTAATGTAGTACTATTCTGACTGTAGCAAGAAGTAAATAAAAAAAGTAGGAGAGTTAAAATTGTCTTCATGATAATTATAAGCAAGAGTTACTCCAAATAGCACACAACCTCAAAATCTTTTCCATTTCGCTTACTCCTTTGAATTGATAATAATCATCTTTATATTGCCTTTCCCTGTTTCCTATTCGTATTGTATATATCGTCAGACTCTGACTATCACCACCGCTGGATGGTGTTTGAAGAGCAACTTCGAACGACCTAAATTGAAATAATTGTTTATCGCTTATTTTAACTTTCGAAAGTTCTCTCTTGGTCTTCATAAATCGATTGTCAAACACGTCAGTGTATGTAGCATAATAACCATCAGCCTCTTTAATTAGCTGAAGAGTAGCTAAACTCGATGCAAACTCAACGTAATGGGTAATAAATATCGAATAAGTTTTTTCTTTATCTAAGTCATCAATTAATGGTTTTGAAGAGATAAAAGGGTCAGCGCATTTTTCTTGAGCAATGGCAGTTCCAGACAAAAAAAGTACCCCCGATACGATTATTAAAAGATTAAGATACTTCATAGTTGCGTACAACGTCAGTTTGTAAAAAAACCACTGTTGTTATATAAATATACACACAATGTGAATAGCCTATGCAGCGTATGATTTTTGCTAAATATAGGCATGCAATTTATACAAGGAAGCAGTCGACATCAAACTTACTTTGCCACACTCGATGATCAGGTGAGAGCAGATAATCCGGCCAGGCTGATAGATGCCTTTATTGATAAACTGGATTTACGGCAAATAGGTTTCAGTAACATCATACACAAAAGTGAAGGGCGTCCGCCTTACTCACCGGCAGTTCTTTTAAAACTATACCTGTATGGTTATCTTAATAAAATACGCAGCAGCAGAAAATTAGAAAAGGAATGCGGCCGTAATACAGAACTGCAATGGCTACTTCAAAACCTGCAGCCAAACTATCATACCATTGCCGACTTCCGCAAGCTGCATCCAAAGTCTTTGCAAAGTATGTTCAGACTCTACGTGCAGTTCCTTGGCGATGCAGGGCCGCTGGGCAAAACAACGATCGGCATAGATGGCAGCAAGTTTAAAGCAGTGAACAGCAAAAAAAAATAATTACAATCAAAAAAAGATAGACAAGCACCAGCAGTTTATAGAAGATAAGGCTGCTAAATATTTAGAGGAACTTGATGAAATTGATAAGCAGGAAAACGCTGCTGGAGGAGGAGATTTGCTGCAAATAAAAAAAGAAAAGATAGCACAGGGACTTGCCAAACTTAAAGACCGTAAAATAAAATATGATGCACTTCAAAAAAATTTAGATGATACCAGTGATAAACAAATCAGTACTACAGACCCTGAAAGCCGCAGCATTATCATCGTAAAAAATATTGTGGAAGTAGCCTATAACATACAAAATGCAGTAGACGATAAACATAATCTGATTGTACATACGCAGGCCACCAACACCAATGATGGTAAGGCTTTGCATAAAGCAGCCACGCAGGCAAAAGAAAATCTGCAGTTACCAAAAGATGAAGCCTAAATGGTGCTGGCTGATAAGGGTTATCATACCGGGGCTGAGCTAAATCAGTGCCACGATGATAATATGATAACCCATGTAGCTTATAAAGAGCAGCCTTCAGTTAAACATATAGCTAACGAATTTCTGGCAGAAAGTTTTTTGTATGATAAACAAACAGACAGCTACACTTGTCCCGCAGGTGCGGTGTTAACATCACTTGGTACATGGCATAATAAAAGGGAGAAGCTGGTGAAACCAGTTACCGTTTTAAAACATATGCCGCTGGTTTTTTAACCCGCATTTAAGATAGCAAGGATGGGTCTGTAAATCTTTATGCTGATGGATTTATTTGTCGGGAATAGTTTTTTCACAGTCTGACGTTCGAGTATTGCTGCAGGTGGGGGATTTTATAATGTCCTGCCCGGAACTGCAGCTTGATTTTGTTTTAAAAGATGAAGATAAAGAACTTTAGCTTGGCTTTGTCCTTCAAGCCGAAACTGTTGCTGATAGCGATTTGCAGCTGATTGCTCCAACTTACCGCCGCCATAATGCCAAGCCGATTGTTATATGCCGCCTTATTCAACCTTGACTACATAAACCTGCTTAATATCTATTTTGCTTTCTGTGTAACCTTTGGGGGATTCGCCTCTTGAGTGAGGTGGAATAGTAAGATATACATCCTTATTACCATCTGCGACGTTAAACCTATATTCTATAGTAGAAAGCGGAAATCCAGAGCTTCTGTTGGAACAAGCACTCACGTTTCTAGGTGTACCCAACAAGTCAAGACTATAAATACCTCTATGCTTTGGTACTACACCTACAATGAAGTTATAATTGTTGTTGCTGTTACACCCAAACGTAAATAAAAACCCTGTCCCTAAGTCACCGAGATAACGTCCCACGTTAACACCGTTTGAAGAGACGTAGTCGCAAAAGCCGCCTGAAGGATTTACAGGCGCATTGTACCTACTATTGAAGGAAATCTGGAAGTCTAAAGAAACTGTATCAGCAGCAATATGATTGCTCGTCCTGTTGTCGAATAATAGCTTGTTTGGGTTTAAGTACTGAAGCCAGATGGTGTCTCCTACTTTATAACTTTTAGAAGTCGGAAATAGATTAATTTTTTCAACAAAATTGTATTTATACTCAATTGGGACTTTTCCACATTGGAATCCCATGCATAGCAAAGCAGCAAACAACGTTGTGACTGGTAAATAAAGACTTTTTCTCATAAAGGCGGCATATAACGATTTCTGTGTTTATGAAGTTGTGGCATTTGAAAAACGTCAGTTTCAATTAACCACAAAAGCAAAATAATGATTTAAAGTTGAATGCTTAACGTCCAGCCACAATTTTATAAACACAATGTTGTAAGCATACCCTTCTCTATAGGTATTTAAACAGGTAAAAGTTTATTGTGACTTTATAACTTTATTAATTACAGCTTCATAATTCGTCTTTTGTTCTTTATCATAGCCTGTAAATTTCTTTATTTCTTTTCCCGCTTTATCAGTAAATACAACAAGAGGTATGGCAGAAAAATTAAATTGCTGCTTAACCAAATCAATTTTCTCTTTGTCAACAAGATATTGTGACCAAATCATTTTTTCCTGTCTTAATGCTTTTTCCCAACTAACCTTGTCTTCATCTATTGAGATGCTCACTACGTTTAACCCTTTTCCTTTGTAATCATTATGAATTTCTTTTAGTATGGGGATTTCTTTCCTACATGGTCCACACCAACTTGCCCAAAATACAAGCATATTTAATTTAGCAGTTGGGTCTATAATATTGCTTCTTTGATTAATAGAATTTACAAGAGATAAATTGGGATAGGGTGCGTTAGGGTCAGGTCTATTTATTAAGTAAGTTTTTATTCTGTCCCCAAGCGTTGATTTTTGAACATCTGCATTAAATATCGATAAAATCTCCGTCATTTCCTTTTCTGAATATTGCTCTTTTGCTTTATAGATGTTTTGTAGAAGAAAATAGGAAAAGGGATGCTTTCTTATTTCATTCTTGAAAGAAGTAATTCTTTGAAGTCGTTTTAATGAATCAATATTACTGAGCCATCCAAAGTCTGTAAATTGGTTCCTATACATTATCTCGGTTTCTTTGCCTGTCTTAATTGTAACTGGTATGCCGCCGCGAAATTTTTGCTTAAACCTTTCCTGATTGTTTATTATTGTTAGACCTTTCTCCAAATAGAATGCTGAATAATAGTAATTGTAAAATTTTGTAGTATCAGGGGGTAACACGAAATCGTTTGAAAAAGCTAACAGGGAAATTTTCGTTGGTGAAGCAGAGTCAGGATAACTTATACTTGCCATATAAGGTACAAATGATGAATCTGTTCTTATCTTAAATACAAAATGTCCATTTATACTGGTCGTAGAATCAAGAGGAACTTGCCAATTATGAGCTTCGGTTAAATAAATCTTACCGTTAGGTATATTTTCAACTTGTCCTTGGATTGTAATGTCATTAGCTATCTTTTGGTTTGTGCAAGAAAGCAGAAAGAAAAATGTCGAAAGGAGTATGCTCATTGATTTCATAGGATGAATAATATTTGTATTTGTGAACGCAACTATCTTATAATTCAGTTTTAACTCAGCAAGTAAATTGTCAATACCCCTGTATGTGTCAAGATACAAGTCACACCAACCTTTATCAAACTCTTGGTCTGAAAGTTTCAAATTAAGCCTTTGTGAAATTTCAGTTCTAAATTGTCCTGAAGCAATTTCATCTTTTTCAAACTTATCAAAAATATTGTCAAACTAGAATTTATTTTTTATGTCGTCAAATTGTCTATTTGATGCTATTGCCCAAAATTGAAAAGTCCTGTCAAACGAAAGGTCAAAAACAACTTTACCTAAATCAAAAATTATTGCTTTGTAAAAGTGCATAAAATGTAAGTCAGCGATATTTCTTGTATGCTATAATTTAGTTTTTAGAAATTCTGTAAGTTTGGTCAAATCATAATCTTCTGCTTGCGTTCTACTGTATATTAATTCTCCCTTTGGATTTATAACATATACTTGAGGTATCCCTGGATTTTTCCCATATCTATTTATTACATCTTGATTGTTAACTATATTTATCCAGTTCATTTTATTTTTAGCAATCGCATTAATACATTTAGAGGAATCATCATCATATGAAACTGATATAATTTCTATTTTTTCTTTTAAGTATTTCTTCCTTATTGCTACGATTGCAGGCATTTCTGATATGCAAGGTTTACACCATGATGCCCAAAAATTAAGTAGAACATATTTTCCACGATAGTTATTTAATCTAATTGAGTTGCCTTTAATGTCATGTGCTGAAAAATATGGGGCCATTCTATTTACAAGTGTATTTACTCTTCCATTTAGTATTTTCGATATTTCCCTTCCTTCAAAAGTATTATTATATCTTTTTGAGAAATTAATGTTATAAATGTTAAGTAAAGTATCCGCATCATTATCTGTTTGTGAAGTAAATTCTCTATAAAATGACCAAATAGAATAATATAAATTACTGTGAGTTTTAATAAACTCAAGCTTTTTTTTCCTAATATCATTAGCGAGTAAGATATAGATAGTTTGCAGCGAATCGCTTTGAGAAAAATCATAACCGTTTTTAAGGAGAAAAGATTTTAAACGATTTGTTTCATCTGGAGCAAACGAATCAAACTCATTCTGCCCCATGGTTTTGATATTCATTGCGTTTATTAGCTTTGCGCTATCTAAGAAATTCCCTGTTTTATTATTGTTGTAAAAGTATATGAAGGATTTTCTCTGTAGATAATATTGTTCTACAAAAACTTGTTTTTCACTTATTCTGTTAACGACTGTCAAAAGAGGGTATTTGGAGAAGGACAACCCAGAAATTTGCACTTTATTATTACTTGAAATTAGTTTTTTGAAAATTAATGTTTTTCCATCATCATAGTTTACTGAAATATTACTTAAGTTGGTTGATAACGGAAAAGTTATTAATACAGTAAAGGGTTTTTGTGCTGCTCCTTGATAAGATAAACAAATAAAAAAAATGGAGAGGAATAATTTGTATTTATAAAAATGGTACATATACTTTACTGACTAATTTGCAAAATGCTCGTTGATTAGGTGTCTGCCTTACTTTTAACTAACCCAGTGTTATAAGCCGTTTTATTTTGACAACCTAATGCCCAGTCCAATGTTTACTGACGCTCTGCTTTGTTTTGAATTCGTAAATTCTGATAATACACCATATTTTGATGCTGTATATTTTGAAAATGAATTTGTCAACCCTATCAAATATTCTATGCCTAAATTT